>URZD01000029.1 GCA_900552305.1 uncultured Eubacteriales bacterium | reverse complement strand
TCTTTTTCTGCCCACGGTGCTTTCAAGGTGCGTAAGAGTAAAATTTTTTGCGCTTGACGCAAACACGGTTGCCGACTACCTCACCTCCCACGTTGACGGGATGAGCGCAGATGAAGCGGCAATCAAAGCGGCAATGTGCGGCGGAAGTATCGGCAGGGCGCTTGCGCTCTCAAATGATGAAACGGCGGATTCGCTGCGAAACGAAGTCATACGGCATATCGAATCGCTTGCAGACAGCCGCCATAAGCCGATTTATGAAACGGCGCTTTTTATAAAGCGCAGCAAGACGGACATTGATTTTATAATGGATATAATGCAGAGCTTTTTCCGCGATCTGATGAATATATGCAGCGCGGGAACGGGCGCAAGGATTGTCAATACCGACAAAAGGCGTGAGCTTGACGCGCTTGCGGCAAAGATATACACCGAAACGCCGCTCTGCCTTTTGGAAATAATGATAAAATACCGCGACTGTCTTGACAAAAACATCAGTCTTGCGGCGGTAGCACAATGTATGTCAATGGAAATATGGGAGGCAATACATGACAGAAGTTATAGGTGTAAGATTTAACAGGGTTGGAAAGGTCTACTATTTTGACCCCAAGGGCGAACATTTCTCCGACGGTGATGGCGTAATCGTTGAAACCGCGCGCGGAGTTGAGTTCGGCACGGTTGCCATTAAAAATAAACAGGTTCAGGATAACGAGATAGTCGCCCCCCTCAAGCCTATAATCAGAAAGGCAAAACGCGAGGACTACGACAAGCTTGAACGCAATAAAAAGAAGGAAAAAGAAGCCTTTGATATAGCTATTAAAAAAATTGCGGAGCATAAGCTGGATATGAAGCTTGTCAATACGGAATATACCTTTGACGGCAGTAAAATTTTGTTCTATTTTACCGCTGACGGTCGCGTTGACTTTCGCGAGCTTGTCAAGAGCCTTGCAAGCGTTTTCCGCACCCGCATAGAGCTTCGCCAAATCGGCGTTCGCGACGAGGCGAAAACCCTCGGCGCAATCGGAATCTGCGGCAGGGCGCTGTGCTGTTCTACTTTTTTAAGCGATTTTCACACCGTTTCCATACGCATGGCAAAAGATCAGGGACTTTCGCTCAACCCAACAAAGATTTCGGGAATATGCGGAAGGCTTATGTGCTGTCTTCAATATGAGCAGGGTGCATACGAGGACCTTTTAAAGAGAGTTCCGCCCAAAGGCTCTATCGTTGAATACAACCGCGAGCGCGGTGCGGTAATCGAAACCTTTGTACTGAAGGAGCTTATCAAAGTCAAGTTCGGCACGGAGGACGACGCAAATGTTGAAGTCCTTAACGCCAAGGACGTAAAGGTTATCAAACGTATCAAAAATGACCGCAAGGACGATGACCGCGAGGAAATCCCCAAGGAGCTTGAGGAAGAATAGAATCACTGGCGCGCGGCTCATTAAAACACATCGGGAATTTTTACCGCGAATAGCTCTTTAGCGGCTCACAAAGAATAACGGGAGTTATCGTCTGTAATTTCCTGTTGTTCTTTAATTTTTGCGTTTTAAAAAATAAAAACTTTATCGCCGCATTGCGGAGGAACGGAGTATAACATGAGAAAACTGATTGCAATATGGGCGGCAAAACTTTCCGCTGTCGCAGGTAAAATAATCGGAAAGAAATCATCGTCAAGTCCGGGCGTTATCGCGCTTAAAATCTGCCCCGACCTGATAGAACGCCTTAAAAAGAACATTAAAAAGGATGTAATCGTCACCTGCGGCACAAACGGCAAAACCACGACAAACAACCTTCTTTATACCGCGCTGACAAAGAGCGGCTTTAAGGTGCTTTGCAACCGTCTGGGCGCAAATATGCTCGGCGGTGTCGCCACCGCCTTTGCGCTTGAATGTGATTGGCTCGGCAGGTTTAGTGTTGACTATGCGTGTCTTGAGGTTGACGAGGCGTCTACCGTGAAGGTTTTTGACCATATCAAGCCCGACTATGTAATTATAACCAACCTTTTCCGTGACCAACTCGACCGCTACGGTGAGATTGACATCACAGCGTCACTGCTCCGCCGCGCACTTGCAAAGGCAGACAATCCGACCCTTATACTCAACGGTGACGACCCTCTGACGGCGCAGTTCGGGAAGGATTGCAAAAAAGCTTACTACTACGGCATATCCGAGCAGGTCCTCCCCCAAACCGACGATACCAAAGAGGGCAGATTCTGCGCGGTATGCGGCACGGAGATGAAGTATAACTTCTTCCACTACAGCCAGCTCGGCGACTACTACTGCCCCAAATGCGGCAACAAACGTCCGCACATAGACTTTGACGCAACCGGAGTTGACTTAAGCCGCGGACTCAAATTCTCCATAAACGGCGGCGCGCCGGTAGAGCTTAATTACCGCGGCTTTTACAATATTTATAACATTCTTGCGGTATATTCCGCAATGAGCGTTATCGGAGTACCGCAAAACGATTTTCGCGCTCTTCTCGGCGACTACAAGCCGCAGATAGGCAGAATGGAGGAAATTGACCTCGGCAAGCCGGTAATACTTAACCTTGCCAAAAACCCTGCGGGTTTCAATCAGGCAATCGCAACCGTTTTGCAGGACACGCGAAAAAAAGACGTTATTGTTGCGATAAACGACAACGCCAATGACGGTCACGATGTTTCATGGCTTTGGGACGTGGATTTTGAAAAGCTCGACCATCCGCAGCTGAACACTCTTACCACAACAGGCATACGTCTTTATGACATTTCGCTCAGGTTTAAGTATTCCGACGTTAAGGTGGACAGCATATGCGCGGACATGAAGTCAGCGATTCTCGCCTGCCTTAAAACCGACGCCGAGGTATGCTATATTCTTGTAAATTACACTGCGCTTTTCTCGACAGAAAACGTAATGCTTGAAATAAAAAAGGAACTGGAGGCAGGCAAAAATGAGTAACCACAAAATCAACATTCTGCATCTTTATCCCGATTTGCTTAACCTTTACGGCGACCGCGGAAACATCGAGTGCCTGCGCAAGCGCCTTATATGGCGCGGAATTGACGCGGAGGTCAGAGTCTGCACCGCGGCGGAGGACAAATGCGACCTTGCGGACACCGACATAGTTTTTGTCGGCGGCGGCTCCGACCGTGAACAGGAAATCGTATGCTCGCGCCTTCTTGAAAAGAAAACCGAACTGCGCGAGTATGTAGAAAACGGCGGCACTCTTGCCGCGGTCTGCGGCGGCTATCAGCTGCTCGGAGAATACTACAAAACCGCCGACAAGGAAATCGAAGGTCTTGGCATACTCAATATCCGTACCGACTCAATTCCCGGCGCACCGCGCCTTATCGGAAACGTGGTTTTGGAATGTGCGGGTATGCGCAGCCATGTTGTCGGCTTTGAAAACCATGGCGGCAGAACAGACATAGGCGACCATACGCCGCTCGGAAGGGTTATCCGCGGCTACGGCAACAACGGCGAAAGCGGCTTTGAAGGCGTTGTATATAAAAACGTCATCGGAACATATCTGCACGGTCCCGTGCTGCCGAAAAATCCCGAGCTTTGCGACAGGCTGCTCCTCGGCGCGTTAAAGCACAAGTACCCCGATTTTGACACGCTCCAACCGCTTGACGATTCGCTTGAAATCAAAGCCAACGAATATATGGTAAACCGCATTTAATCGCCTTGCAAAGCTGACAATCCAAAGTTATGCCGAATTATACCTTTTCAAATGGTTTCGGCTTGCACTCCTTTGCCTAATAAACACACAGAAGTGCTGTTCTCTCCGAATACGCACTGAAAACCGCTGATTTGTCACAAAAATTCTTTTTACGCTCTTGCTCTCCTCTCTCTTCGCAAACCCTGACATTTTGCGGTTATATACAACATATGGTGATAAAAAACGACATTTCATACTAAATAAACGAAAAAACATGGAAAAAAAAGGAAATTATCCTTGACAAATCGTGACTGGTGAGTTATAATAGAAAATGTGGTTGGCAAAAAATGTAAAAATATTTGAAAAAAATTTCTAAAATGAAAAAGAGGGAGTTAGAAATGGAAAAGCAAATTAAGGTATTACTTGCCGACGCGGACGCTGAATACACAAACGCAATGGCAAAGCAGTTATCGGAGGACTTCAACATAAACGTATGCGGAATTGCCTCCGACGGTTTTCAGGTTTTGGAGATGGTTGACATAAACAAGCCTGACGTTGTGATTATGAATGTTATTCTTCCGCGCCTTGACGGCATAAGCGTACTGGAAAGAATGTCAAACAGGAATTCGGATAACGTACCAAAGTTCATAATGGCATCATCTTTGCAAAGGGAGGACATTGCGCAAAACTGTATCGGACTTGGCGCTGAGTATTATATGCTCAAGCCGATAAGCTGCGAATGTGTTGCAAAGGCTGTAAAACGCTTGATGAGCGGCAAAACCGCGCCGCCGAGGGAATCAGCGATACAAAAATTCCGCAGTGACGGGAGCTGTGACGTTGAAACCATGGTTACCGACATTATCCACGAGATAGGCATACCCGCACATATCAAAGGCTATCAGTATCTTCGCCACGCTATAATAATGGTGATAGATAACCTTGACGTTATAAATTCGATTACCAAAAAGCTGTACCCTTCTGTCGCGGAGGACTTCCACACAACATCAAGCCGTGTTGAGCGTGCCATACGTCACGCCATCGAGGTTGCGTGGGACAGAGGTGATACCGATGTACTTAATTCGATATTCGGCTACACGATTGCTACCTCAAAGGGCAAGCCGACTAATTCGGAGTTTATCGCAATGATTGCCGACAGGCTCAGACTTCAGATTAAAAACGCAAGCTAAAATCGGCAAAAAGCTTGTTTTTTAAATACTTTTAAAAAGAATAATACATCAAAAACACCGCAGAAAGGAAATTTGATATTCCGTTCTGCGGCGTTTTTATATAAATCTGTTTACTGTTAAAAACCATTTATGACCAACTATTTAAAAAATATTGAGATTTTTTATTCATATGGCATATCAGGCTTGGCTCCCGTGTGCCTATTCTTAAAAACCAAAATATTCCTCTGCATTTTTATAGCAAATTCCTTCGATTATCGGCTTTAAAAGCCCATCATCATTCGGGAACTCGCCGTTTTCCACCCATGAGCCTATCAGATTGCACAAAACACGTCTGAAATACTCATGGCGCGGATATGATACAAAGCTGCGGCTGTCCGTCAGCATCCCGACAAATTTGCCCAAAAGTCCGAGGTTTGCAAGTGACTTCATCTGCTGCTCCATACCGTCACGCTGGTCGTTAAACCACCAACCCGAGCCGAATTGAATTTTACCCGCTGTCGGCGCCTTCTGAAAGTTTCCGAGCATTGCCGCAAGCACGTAATTATCCTTTGGATTCAGCGTGTACAGAATCGTTTTCGGCAGACAGTCGCGCGACTCCAGCTTATCCATGAGCCGTGACAAATTCTCCGCAACAGCAAGGTCGTTTATCGAATCGTAGCCGGTGTCCGCGCCAATCTTTTCAAACATACGGCTGTTATTGTTGCGCAGCGCGCCTATGTGCCACTGCATTGCCCAGCCGAGCCTTGAATACTCCTTTGCGCAAACC
This sequence comes from uncultured Eubacteriales bacterium, assembly GCA_900552305.1. GTDB lineage: Bacteria > Bacillota > Clostridia > Monoglobales > Monoglobaceae > UMGS1494. The sequence continues at coordinate 9,971 of URZD01000029.1, read as the reverse complement.
GCGATTATATCCGTCTTGAACACATCAATTTCATGCTCCGACAGCTCGCCGCCGTTCATCTTCTTTTCAAAAGCCGCCGCCGCGTCACCCTCGGCAAACGGAACTTTGCCGAACGAGTGGTCGGACAGACGGCAGCCGTTCTCCGCAAAATACGCAATTCTGCTGTGCAGACACTCCTTCAGCTCGTCATAGCTTGCCGCACCAAGCTTTGCAATATATTCGCAAAACGTACCCTTTTCTATATCAACAGCCTTGTCGGGACGGAAGGTCGGCAGTACCTTTACCGCAAACCCCGCCTCCTTCAACTGTCTGTGATACCTCAAATCATCGGTCGGGTCGTCCGTTGTGCAAAGCGTAACAACATTCGATTTTTCAATCAGCGCCCTCGCGCGGAAATCGTCACGCGCAAGCAGCTCGTTGCAGCGTTTCCATATATTCGGCGCAGTTTTCGGTGTGAGTATCTCATCAATCCCGAAATAGCGTTTCAGCTCCAAATGCGTCCAGTGAAACATCGGATTCCCCACGCAATAGCACAGCGTTTCCGCAAACCTCACAAACTTATCGTACCAATCGGCGTCACCTGTTATATATTTTTCGTCAACACCGTTTGAGCGCATAAGCCGCCACTTGTAATGGTCGCCGCCCAGAAACAGCTCGCCTATATTCTCAAATCTGTGATTTTCCGCAATCTGCGCGGGACTAAGGTGGCAATGATAGTCGATTATCGGCATTTTCTTTGCAAAATCGTTGTAAAGATGCTTTGCCGCGTCGCTGTGCAGCATAAAATCGTCATTTATAAAGCTCATTTTCTACACCCTTTCAAATATCATGAGTCTTGACTCAAAATCGTGATTGTCATCAAAGAACAAGCCTCTGTTCATAAGAAAATCAGCGTCATAAACAGTCCCCGTTTCGGTGTCGCGGTACTTCGCATCCGCGTCAAGCCCCTCAAACCGTACACGGGTCAGCTCCGCCTGTACCTTGCCCATAATTGTGCAGTACATCAGCACAACGCGGCTCTTATCCTCGGCAACATACTCCCACGCCGTATTTCTTCCCTCAAACGGCGAACGCAGTCTGTACATATCTCCTCTGTGAACGGTTGTGCGGATTTTCTTATATGTTTCTATCTGATTTCTTACCTCCGCAATATCCTCGTCCGACAGTGTGGAGAGGTCAAGCTCATAGCCGAACTGTCCCATCATCGCAACATTGCCGCGGGTTTTCATCGAGGTTGTTCTTCCTATCTGATGATTCGGAACAGCCGAAACGTGCGCACCCATAGTGCATGACGGCATAACCATTGATGTACCGTGCTGAATATAAAGCCTTTCTATCGCGTCGGTATCATCACTTGTCCAATACTGCGGGAAGTACGGCAGCATACCCAGATAGAAACATCCCCGCGCAAAACCGTCCGCCGCCGCCGCTGCAGCCTTCAAAAAGCACATCGGGGAACATTCCCGTCAGCCGCTCCAGTACACTGTAAAGTCCGAGCATATATCTGTGCGGTAGCTCCTGCTGCCGCTCCGCCGGCAGCTTTGCCGAGCCTATTTCCGTTATGTTTCTGTTCATATCCCACTTAACATACGAAATCAGTGCCGAGCCGAGTACCTTTGAAACCGCGTCAACTATATAATCGCACACGTCATCGCGCGAAAGGTCAAGCACAAGCTGCTGCCTTGACGGAGTGCGCCGTCTGCCCTCCACATGAATACACCAGTCGGGATGTGCGCGGTAAAGGTCACTGTCCTCCGACACCATTTCCGGCTCGAACCACAGTCCGAATTTCATTCCAAGCTCTGTCACCTTTTTCGCAAGAGCGTCAATTCCGCCGGGCAGCTTGCGCCTGTCCGCAACCCAGTCGCCGAGCGAGTTCGTGTCGTCATCGCGCTTGCCGAACCAGCCGTCATCAAGCACCATAAGCTCAACGCCGAGACTCTGCGCCTTTTTCGCTATATTAAGGATTTTTTCCTCATCGAAATCAAAGTATGTAGCCTCCCAGTTGTTTATCAGCACGGGGCGCTCGATGTCGCGCCACTTGCCGCGGCAAAGTCTGTTCCGATAAAGCCGGTGAAAGCTCCTTGACATCTCGCCGAAGCCGTTTGCGGAATAAACCGAGATAACCTCCGGCGTGCAAAACTCCTCTCCGTCCTCCAAAAGCCAGTTAAAGCCGAACGGATTTATGCCCATATTCAACCGCGTAAGGTCATATGCGCCGACATCCGCCTGTGCAATAAAGTTACCGCTGTAAACAAGGCTGTAGCCATAGACCTCGCCCGCGTTCTCTGTCGTTTCGGGTCTTGCAAGAGCCATAAACGGACTGTGCTGATGACTGCTTGATACGCGCTTGCTGTCCACCGAGATATTGCCCGAGGTAAGCGGCACGCGCTGAATATGCCTTTCGCGCGCCCATGCACCTGCAAGGTGTACAAATTCAAAACGCTTGTCAAAAACATAGGTTGTGCTGCTTATTGCGCTTTTCAGCCTTACCTTCTGACCCGTCAAGTTTTTTATTTTTACACTTTTTGCAATCGCGTCAAAATCCTCAAATACCGAATATGACAAAATAACTTCAAGTCCGGTAAGCGCGTCGCGCAGGGTTATTTCAAGCGTCTGTACCTCGCCGTTGTTTTCCGCATAGGTTGACGGAAGTCCCGAAATCGTCTTTTTGCCGTCAAAAATCCGATAGCCGGCATAGTCAAGTTTGGTTATCGCACTGCCGTTTTCATACTCGGCATGGAATGCCGGAGTTCTGAGGTCGGCGTGACCGTAGCACGGATATTCCACCGCAAGCGCCTCTGAGCGCAGATGCGGATTATTCTCGAAGTCCGAGCCGCAGAATGCGCCCGCATCACGCGTAACCGCTATTTCATATAAATCCTGATTATACGCGCGTATTTTCTTTCCGTAATATAAATGGAGCAAAACCGTGTCCTCGATTACTCCGATTATATAACTTGTATTTTTCGTCTGTAAATTAAAGGTTTTGTTTTTTTCGTTATAGATTATTGCCATGTTCCACCTCAACAAAAAATTTTTCTTTTATTTTATCATATCCCGCACTGCTTTTCAATAGCTCGGACGGTATTTAGCAATATTTGCAGATAAATAAGCAATATTTTCACATATGCCCGCAAAGCCGATCGCCGTACGGCAAATCAACAGCTCATTATCATGCGTTCCAGCTCCTTTGCGGCGGCGCTCAGCGGCTGCTCCTTCCGCTTTATAAGGCAAATGCTGCGCCGCGGTATCTCCTCCGCAAGCTCAATCATTTCCACGTTATCAGACGGATGTACAAACTCACGCGGCACAAAGCCTATCCCCAAATCAGCCTCTACCATAGGCAAAATCTGGTCGGCTGTGAATGCCTCTATGTCGGGCTTGTACTCCTGCCCGCAGCTTTTAAAAAATCCCGCATAAAACTCAAACGATTTTGTTTCTTTTCCGAGAGATATAAGCGGGTATTTTACCAGTTCTGACAGCGAAACTCTTCTCCCAAGCAGCTCAGAAAACGCCGGCGAGCATATCGCCGTTTCGCGCACCTCCTTTATTTCGGTTTCCGTAAGCATAGGTGACAGCACTGTCGGTGCGGTTACAACCGCAATGTCCGCAGTTCCGTTTTTAAGAGCTTCTATCGCCTGCGGCGTCGAATGGTTGCTTATTCCGAGCCGTACCCCGGGATACCTTGTGCGGTATTTTTTCAGCACCGGCAAAAGCAGGCATCGAAGCGCAACCTCGCTCGCCGCAACGAACACCGACCCGCTTTCAAGACTCCTGCTTTCACAAATCTCCGCCTCACCCGCCTCGATATGCTCAAACGCAACCCGAATATGCTTATACAGCCGCTCGCCTTCCGGCGTCAGGCGCATACCGTGGCTTGTTCTTAAAAAAAACGGACAACCCAGCTGCCCCTCCAGATTTTTTATCATTCTTGTCAGATTCGGCTGACTGCCCGTCATGTACCGCGCCGCCTGTGACACGTTTCCGTATTTTGCCACATAATAAAAAACCTTGTAATACTCGCAATTTATATCCATACCTATTTCTCCGTTCGTGATATATCAATTTGTTATCGGGCATATATGTATTATATATTTTACACATATGATAAATTGTATTATAATATAAAAGATAGAAAAAGTCAAGAAAAAGGGTGATACTTTTATGGCATTAACACTGGAGATATTTACGGAAATCATGTTTGACGCGGCAATGCTCATTTTTGTACTGCAGCTTGCGCGGCATATCGGGCAAAAAGTTCCCGGAGCCGGATTCACGTCGGTACTGACGGGGATAGGCTTTATTCTTTACGGAATCGCAAAATGCGTTTCGGGCGGCAGCTATGCGGTCTACATTCTGTCGCTGCTCGGATTTATGCTCTCATATACCGCTTTTATATTTACTTTTTCAAAGGAATGATTGATTATGTCGGAAAAAAGTCCTGCAAAAAGGCAGATGTCAGATACCTTCCGTGCCGCAGTGTTCATTATTCTGTCGGGCGGATTTCAGGACGCATACACATATTGCTGCCGCGGCGAGGTTTTTGCCAATGCGCAGACAGGCAACATTGTGCTTATGAGCTCCGCACTGTTTTCGGGGCAGTGGCACATCGTACTTAAATATCTTATTCCTGTCTCCGCATTTCTGATAGGAATTGCAGCCGCCGAGCTTGTCCACATTCACTTTAAGCGTTTTGAAAAAATACACTGGCGACAGATTATCCTGATTTGCGAAATTCTTTTGCTTTTCATTGTGGGATTTCTCCCTCACAGTGTCGACCCGCTTGCAAACGCGCTTGTTTCATTCGTCTGCGCGCTGCAGGTCCAGACCTTTCATAAGGTCCGCGGTCACGCCTACGCAAGCACTATGTGCATAGGAAATATGCGCAGCGGCACCGAGGCTCTTTGCGCCTATTTTCACACCCGCGACAGGGAAATTCTTCAAAAAGCGCTTACATACTTCGGCGTTATACTCGTTTTCGCAATAGGGGCGGGCGTCGGCAGCTTTGTAACACGGTGTTTCGGCACATGTTCAATTCTGATGTGCTGCATTATGCTTTTTGCCAGCTTTATAATAATGTGTCTTTAGCCGATGTTTCTTTATATAATTATTCGGTTAAAGCCATTTTTTGCGTTTAAAATAGCGAAACAAGAATACCACGGTTGCCACACAGACCGCAATCACGCACGGATAGCCGAATCTCCATTTAATCTCGGGAATCATGACAAAGTTCATGCCGTACCAACCCGTAATCAACGTAAGCGGTAAAAATACAGAAGTGACAATCGTGAATATCTTCATAAAATCATTCTGACGTATCGACAGCTGCGACTGGTACACATCACACAGCTGTCCCGCTATGTCCTGCAAATCCTTAACCGTCCTCAAATATCTGTCGGTTCGGTTACCCAGAATTACAACCCTTTTCAGCATCGCACGTGACAGAAGTCCGTTATCGTTCGCCGCCATTTCATCAAAAATCACATCAAGCTGTTCATAGTAGCGTTTAAGCCGCAGAAGCTCCCTGCGCCACCCGCTTATTTTTCCGAGTGTGTCCGCCGTATCTCCGTTCACATCGGAAAGAATCTCGTCCTCCGCATCGTTCATTTCCTCCTCCATTTTCTCAAGAAAGCTTATGTTTCCTTTAAGGAGTTTCACAAAAAACGTGTACAGCAGCTGTTCACAGCTCATTCCGCCACTGTTTTCCACAGAATCACATATTGTCCTCACACAAATCAGCGCTTCGTCATCCGCGCAAAAAAAGAAGACATTCTCTTTATCCATATATACGGCAATTTTCGAGTTTTCCGTTCTGTCACTCGAAATATCATACCAGTCAAACGCAAGCAAATCAAAGCCGTCATACTCTTCAAAGCTCTCGCTCTGGAGAGCGCCGATATACTCAAACGCCCTTGAATCAATATGCTGCGCCGCCTCGTCAATACGGCTAAACGGTAAAATTACATACATTTTATACGCACCACCCATTCCGCAATGCGGCTTTATTATTTGCCGCACGGTCAAATATAATTCAATTCATGTTAAAATTATACCACAACCCGCTTTAAAGTCAATATCCGACCTGAAAAAGTATTAAAAAAAAGGCACATATAATTGACATTTTGTCCGGACAGATGTAAAATCAAGTTATACATAACCGGGAGGTATTAAAAATGAGTAAATTTGAAATAATAGATTTTCACACCCACCCCTTTCTGCGCGAGGAAACCAACATATGTTCACATAAGGAATATTGTAATATGAGCGCAGAAAACACACTTAAGACCATGACCGAGCTCGGCGTATCAAAAATATGCGGCTCTGTCATCGGCGACGGCAAAAGGATTGCGCCGGGCGGCAATACATGGTCGGTAATCCGCGCCTGTAACGACGAGGCTCTTGCCCTGCGCGAGCTTTACGGCGATTTTTACATATCGGGATTCCATGTACACCCCGACTTCGTCCGTGAATCCTGCGAAGAAATCGAGCATATGTACGCCCTCGGCGTAAACCTCATCGGCGAGCTTGTTCCGTACTCGCACGGCGGCTGGCACTATGACAGCAAAGGCTTTGACGAAATTCTTGACACTGCCGGGCAATATCACATGACGGTCAGCTTTCACTCAATGAATTTTGACGAAATGGAAAACATGGTAAAAAAGCACCCGAATATAGTATTTGTCGCGGCACATCCGGGCGAATATAACGATTTTATGCGGCATATGGAGATAATGAAGCTGAGCGGCAGCTATTATCTTGACCTGTCGGGGTACGGAATATTCCGCCACGGTATGCTCCGTCACGCCATTGACAAATTCGGCGCGGAGCGCTTTTTGTACGGCTCGGACTATCCGACCTGCAACCCCGCCATGTACCTCGGCGGAGTACTTCTTGACAGCCTTATCACCGACCGCGAAAAAGAGCTTATTTTTGCAGGCAATGCAAAAAGGCTCTTAAAGCTGTAGGATATGCGCATATGAAAAAGGAAATATACCTCGGAACGCGAAAAATTGAATATGACCTTGAACGCAAGCGTGTAAAAAACATAAACCTGCGCATAAAGTCCGACGGCACGGTACACGTTTCAGCAAACACGCGCGTTCCCACGGAGGTAATCGAGCGGTTCATGCACGAAAAATCGGTGTTTATTACCCGCGCCCTTGACAAATATGCGGCGCGGCAAGCCAAAACGCTGCACGAATATTTCTCGGAAGCCGAGCTGCGGTCATTTGTCCTTGACTTCCTCAACACGGTATATCCGTACTTTGAAAGCCGCGGCGTTTTGTACCCGCAGATTCGGTTTCGGCGCATGACCTCGCGTTGGGGCAGCTGCATACCCTCAAAACGGGTCGTTACGTTTAACACAAACCTTGTCTGCGCGCCTCCTGAATGTGTCGAATATGTGGTTTTGCACGAGCTGGCCCACTTTTTGCAGGCTAACCACTCCGCCGCGTTCTATGCGGAACTTAAACAAATCTGCCCGGACTATAAGGTGTGCCAAAACAAATTGCGCAGTATCTGTATTCATCGGTAAAAAACGCCCCTGCTGTGCGCCCGCGATTAGAAGGCAATCAAACTAACAAGCGGCTGATTTTCACAAAAATCAGCCGCTTTCTTCTTTCAGCTCTATAAGGTTACCTCAGGCACATAGTCCATTGTGTCAAGCATTCCTCTCACACTGCGCAGAATGGGCTGCGATTTTGTTGCAAGCGCGTCATACTGCTGAACGCAAAGATACATTACACATCCGAGCATCGGTCCGACCATTCTGTGCAGCTTGTAATGCGTGCCTGCCGAAAGGAACAGAAACGGAACATCAAGCTCCTTCTTTAAAAGGTTTGTTATCCTCAGATTCTCGATTTCCTCCTCCTCGTTCCCCGCACCCGTAACGATTTTAACAATATCCGCACCGCGCGACTGATGCGCATAGGCAATTTCAAGCACCTTTTCCGCCTCGGTAAACTTGTATATATGCGATGATATAAGCACTTCCTTGCCCATTCCGTGAATCTTGTCAATCAGCCGTTTCTGTTTGTCAACCGCCGCCGCGTCATACGTTATCTCCATAGGTGACGGATTGAAGGTATCGCCCATCACATCTGCAAGGGTCGCGCCCGCTTCAAGTCCGCGGAGCAGTCCCTCCATGCACTCCTCGTCAGTCTGCCCTTCATTGAATCCCGAACGGTAATTTGTTATGTAAATCGGTCTTGGCCCCATAGCGGAATAGATCTGCTTCAGCTGTTCCCGAGAACGGTATTTCGGATTCAGACGGCAAATCTGAAATCCAAACGCATCCGTACCGTCATACACCGCATTGCGCGCCGTACATATCGCGTCTGTGAGGTTTTCCGCCTGTATCATGGTAGTGATTATCGGTTTATCATGATTTAAAAAGCTCTGTTTCATCATCGGCGCCCCCTTAATTCTTATTCCGCATTACGTATCTCCCGCCGTCCATAAGAATGGTATTACCCGTCATAAACGCTCCCTTGTCTGACGCCGCATACATTATCATATCAACGATTTCCTGCGGCTCGGCAGCTCTGCCCAAAAGCGTTTTCATTCCCGCCATTCCGGGGCGCGTAAGCACCGGTCCGGGTGCAACGCAGCAGGCGCGGACATTGTAGCGGCTGCCGTAGAGCGCAACAGATTTCACAACGCCGTTCATCAGCGCGCTTTTGGACGCGGCATAGCCTACATTCGTGTCACAGCCCTCCGCACCGGTAATAGAGCCGAGGAAAATTATTACGCCGCTGTTTTGCTTCGCCATTTGTCCGAGTACGCAATGCGCAAAATAAACCGCTCCTTTAAGATTCATGTCAATGCTGAAGTCAAACGCCTCAATCGGCATATCCTTGAACTCCTCATGCCTGTTCAAAATTCTCGCCTCTGCTCCGCCAGCACAGGTGACAAGTATATCAATCGAGCCGAATTTTTCAACCGCAGCGTCGCACGCCGCCTTTACCTCGTCATACTTGGTTATATCTGTCGGCATACACAGCACATTCGGATTTACAGGACTTATTTTATCATAAGCCGTCTTTAACCCTTCCTTGTTTATGTCGCACAAAACCACATTGTCCCCCTGTGCCGCATAGCACTCTCCGCACAAAAGTCCGAGTCCTGACGCTCCGCCTGTTATAACTACCGTCTTTTTATCCATTTTAACCGCTCCTTTTTTTATTTTTCTGAACGAAATCTGTTTTAATTTTTACAAGCTAAGTATATCACATTGACAATCACGGTTAAATATATTATAATATCAAAAAAGAGAACAATACTATCATCTATTTAAAATGCACGAAAGCTGAGCACGATGCCGTATCCGACAACCGTACGCTGAAAGGAGCTTTTAAAAATGAACATAAACCGACCGCCCATAACCTATTTTATCGCCGAGGTTTTTACCGCGCGTGAAAACCACACCGACAGCTTTTTAAATCTGCCGCGCCCGCAATTCTCGTTCGCATATATCGAGCGCGGCGCGGCGCGCTTTACCGACTCTGACGGCAACAGTGTTGACATCAGGGCGGGCGACATTGTCTTTGTTCCCAAGGGTATGCGCTACCTCTCGCTGTGGACAGGCTCGCCCGAAACGGTCTTTTATTCCTGTCATTTTGACGTTCTTCCGTTCAGCGACCCATTCGGCGGGCGAAGGTTTCATATTCAGGTACTCCGCGGCTTTGAACGGCTCGGTGCGGATTTCCGCTGTATTTCCGAGAATTTTTCCGACCGTGCCGCATACCTCTCCCACTGCGCAAAGTTTTATAACATATGCACCGTGCTTGCAAGCCACCTTGAGTCCGTCGCGTTGCCGCCGCTTGACGAGCGCATAAAAAAGGCGGCGGAGTATATCTCCGCACGCCCTTCCGACAAAATCACCGTAGGTTTTCTTGCCGATATGTGCAACCTCAGCGTACCGCACTTTCACCGCCTGTTCAGACAGTCATTCGGCATGACTCCGATTG
>URZD01000028.1 GCA_900552305.1 uncultured Eubacteriales bacterium | reverse complement strand
TGCAATATACGAGGTTTTGACAATCCTCGGCAACCCGAACAAAAACGCGGGATTCCCCGCGGCGGCGTTCATATACCTCAGCGACGCGGTTAAGGAGGCGGATAAGGGTTGGTACACCCTTTACCGTGACGAGAATATCTACGAAATGCGCAAGCAGCTGTTCTCGAACGACCCCGCGCTCGGCATGATAGGCAAAAGCGGCGTTGCGTACGAGGCGGACTATGACGCGGCGTATAACTCCGACGAGGTTTTGCGCCTTGCCGAACAGGGCAGAGAAACCGGCGTTTATACCTCGGTCACGGGCGAAATGACAACCGACATGACAAAGAGCGTATTTATGCTGAACACCGAGCTTGCACAGGCGGCGGTCGGCTATACCGGCGGCGGGCGGTTTGAAACAAACGATTTGATTTTTGACATAGATACCGAGTTTTCGACCGATTCCGTATGCGCGTTGGACAAAAAGCCGATAGAGGAAAGCGAAAGAATGCTGCTCACCACACTTGCAAGGCAGATAAACACGGGCATGAAACTTGCGCGTGACGGTTCAAAGGTGGAGGACGGCGGCACGGCTCCGATACTTATCGAGCCTGTGTGCGGGTCAATCACCATAAAGAACACGAACGATTATGACGTGTGGATTCTGGAATCGTCCGGGCAGAGAAACCGCAAGGCGAAATGCGAAAAGACCGCGGAGGGGTACACAAAAATCATTCTCTCGGCGGAAAACCGCGCAATGAATTATGAGATAGTGAAAACAGGCTCGGGCGCGAAGATGGGCGCAAAGAAGGCGACATACACCCTCGGCGCGGCGGACGCTATGTTTGACGATATTTCGGATAAGGAAACGGCAGATGCGGCGGAAAGACTGTATTTTTACGGATATGCGCGCGGCACGGGCGAAAGAAAGTTTTCACCCGAACAGGAAATCACAAGGGGCGAATTTGCGCTGTGGCTGATGAACGCGCTCAATCCCGACACAACGGGAAACAAGGCGGCGTTTGAGGACGTTGCGGAAGGCAGTCCCATAAACAAGATAAAGGCTCTCGGAGTTGTCGGGGGCGAAAGGCTTGACGCGGATAAGCCGCTTTCGGCGGAGGATATGTATAAAATCACCGAGGGCGCGCTGAAGGCGGTAGGCAGAAAAAATTATTCAGTCCAAAAGGAACAGACGGGAGGCGTTGTCACAAGAGGCCGTGCGGCAAAGCTGATTTCGGATGTTCTTTGGAAATAAATAAAATGGAGGAAATGAAGATGAGAGGAAAGTTAAAAAAGTTTGTATCGGCTCTTGTTGCGGCGGGGGTATTGATGTCCGGAATGACTGTGCCGGTATTTGCGGCAGACCGCGGTGCTTTGGTTTACACGGATTTTAATTGGCCGGAAGAAAGCAATCCGACAAAATACTGGCCTAATCCGGGATTCTGGAGCGATTGGTGCAAGGATGAGAACAACATGACTTTCAGCGTAGGCGCAGGTTATAATATTTACGGAAAAACCACGACCTGCAGCAAACTGTCCATGAAAATTAAGCAAGAGCCGGCAGATTATACCGTTGGCGCAAACCTGGCCATGTGGACAAACGGAGAAAAACAGAAATTCTATGACTCAAAGTATTTGCTTTTCAGCTTTGACCTTGCCATGAGTAGTTATGTACCGAAGGGAAACGACACAAATATGGAGCTGAAGGTACACCTTGTTGACAAGGACGGAACATGGCATAATGATTATCATATGTTAGGATTTTCCAACGGTCTTATAAAACTTGCCGGAGAGTGGGTAGACTATAAGTATGAGGCAGAGACGTGGATGCGTATTCAATATGTTTTCGACAGAGTAAACAGCACGATTGACGCATATATTAACGGTGTAAAGCTGGTTGACGGAAAAAATATCGGTTTTGATATAAACGGCAAAGATGCAGCGATTCCGTATATTAAGTTTACGGCGCTTGACACAAAGACCGGCATCACGCCGCGCGAACAGGATTTGTTTATAGATACGCTTGTTGTTAAGTTCTATGATACGCTTGCTGAGATACCGGAAATAAGCCAGTATAATATGCAGTGGGAAAAAGAACAGGGCTTTGAAATCAGCTCAAAAGCGAACGGAATTACAGGCGTAAAGAATAATATAATTTACGGCGGCGTAAACATGACGGCGAACGAGTTTATAAACACCGTAAACGCACCGGAGGGCGCAGAGCTTTCCGTTGTACAGGAAAACAAGAATGACGGAAACTGGCGCCAGCAGCATTATGTAGGCGGCGACAATTCGGTTGAGCCGGTAGTGAACGAGGCCGCACATCCGAACAAGCTGACGGAAACATGGCTCAGAATGAAACTGCCCGCAATCAGCGGTAAGCGGATGGCAAGAATTATATACTTCCCGATAGCGGATTCAAGAGTTTTAAGCACAACGTATTCGGACGGCGCTGCGCTTAACGGATATTATATACCGGAGCAGCCCATAAATATAACCGTTGCAAGCAGTGCAAACGGCGCAAACGTAAAGGCAATGGTTGTACAGTATTCAAAGAACGGCGAGTTGGCGCGGTGCGAAACGCACGATTTTGTTTCGGCTCTGAAAACGCCCGAAACAATAACCTTTACACCTGCTGCAGACAGCGGCGATGTAAAAATCTATCTGTGGAATGACGGTATGCAGGCGTTTGACACAGCGCAGGTATTAAATGCGGCTCCTTGAAGGGTAGAGAGCTTAGTCAGCACAGACGCGGTTGATAACCTCACAATCGATAACTCGGCAAAGACAATCGAGGGTTACGGTCAGGACATTGAGAGCCTGACCGCAAACCTCAAAGCGGCGGGGCCATATTACCGGTATCAGTGGAGGGACAGCTCGGGAAACATGATTACATCGGGCACGGTTGAAGCCGGACAGACCCTTGAGGTTTCGGCTATGGACGATTCGGTTATATATAATGTAATCGAAGGCACAACCTACAACGCCGAGGATATACTTGCGCAGGGTGACCGCAATCCCGATACAACGGACTGGTTTCCCTATGTTCATTCGGGCGTAACAAACAATACGCTCGATATAAAAGGCTCCGTGCTTGACGTAAGCTCTGTTTTGCCGAAAGAAAAGGCGGGCGACCACGGATATATAAATGTTGTCGGCGACAAATTTGTATTTGAGGACGGAACCGAGGCAAGGTTTTGGGGTACCGATATTTGCGGCAGCGCGTGCTTCCCAAGCTATGCTTTTGCGCCGATTCTTGCGGACGCGATAGCCGCGTCGGGGTTCAATCTTGTACGTTTTCACCACATGGACAATCCCGGAAAACTGCCGAATATATTCGGCGCGACAAAGGACAGCGGCCCGAATCTGTCCATAGCGCAAATGGATAAGCTGTGCTATTTTATAAAACAGCTGAAGGACAGGGGAATTTATTACTACATGGATCAGACGGTTTACCGCAAGGTCTATGACGCGGACGGCATTCCCTCCACGGGCGTTGAACCCGGTCTTAAAGGTCCGACCTATTATGACGAGGACGTAATCGCGCTGCAAAACGAATATTCGCGGCAGCTTATGACGTGGAAGAATACGCGTACGGGCTATACAATCGGTACGGATCCCGCGCTTGTCATGGTAGATTTGGCGAATGAAAACTCGCTTGTCGGCACGGATAAAATTAACATTGACAATGGCGGCAGATATTATACCGAGCTGAAAGCAATGTTTAACGAGTGGCTTAAAAAGAAGTACAAAAACGATAAAGAGCTGATAGATGCGTGGAATACAAACCCGGATGAAAGAAAGAGATACGGTTTGTGCCAAGGCGAGCCAAGATTTCATTACCGAAAAGAATCACTGACAGACAATTCGGTCGAGGTCGAAAGGTATTTTGAGCGTCGGGATTGGTGTACAGACGGACGAAACAAGGATACAACGCAGTTCCTTATGGAAATACAGGAGAAATATTTTAACGACAGAGTAGTGTATATGCGTGAGCTTGGCGTAAGGTGTCCGATTACCGGCTGCACCGTATGGAGTCAATACGGAAACGAGAGTATGTATGCAATGCTGGCTTCAAACAGGGGTACTGACTTTATTGACAGTCACCACTATTTGAATCATCCCTCCGGCGGCTGGCATCTCGAACCCGGAACGACTTCACAGGCGATTTTGTCAATACTTGACGACCAAAACCTCGGATTTTTCGGCAAGGCGGCAAACCTCACGGCATACGGCAAGCCGCGCGTTATCTCGGAATGGAACATATGCGATCCCACTCCGTCAATAAGCGAGGGTATGCTGATTATGTCGGCGATGGGCGCTATGCAGGGGTGGCACCCGATTATGTTCCAGTATACCGAAACGGAAAAACTGAACTCCGAGCGTTATAGGAATAATCAGGTGTATATAGAGGATTTCATGTCAATGGATTCGCACCCGGCGAGGAAGGCGATGGCTGCCGCAGCGGCGATTGCGTTCAGGCGCGGCGATGTGACCGAGGCGGACAGCGGATACTTTATTGCGCACGGCACGGACTATTCGGCGGTCGGAGCACAGACGATACCCGACAGCGCGGCGCTTGCCATGACGGGCAAGACGGGCGTTATAATCGGCGACGAAAGCGGAGCTGACGCAAAGTATCTTGACCAAAGCGTAAAGCAAAAGGCGGAATCGGCGGCAAGCGGCGACAATGTTTTCCGTTCGGTGACGGACGAGTTTGTATTTGACCTCAAAAGCGGCGCGTTCTCGCTCAATACGCCCAAGACGCAGGCGATTACAGGCTACAAAAAGGGGTACGCGGCGGCAAGCGCGGAGCTTTCCGACCTGAACATACAGATTGACAACAAGTATGCGACAGTGGTTGTGAACTCGCTTGACGGCAAGCCGATTGCGGAAAGCGGCTCTATGCTGCTCACGACCGTAGGGCAGGTATGGAACAGCGGACAGGTAATGCGCCGTGACGGAACGGGATTCCTTAAGACCGGGACATACCCTGTGCTGTGCGAGCCGATTTGTGGCAGCGTGACAATTAAGACGGCGGGAGATTTTGACGTATATATCCTTGATTCAAGCGGCAGGCGCGGTGAAAAGGCCTCAACCGTGAAAACTGCGGAAGGGTATACAAAGATTCTGCTGACCAAGGACAATGCGACTATGAATTATGAGATAGTCGGGATAGAAGCGGGAATGTAAAAAAAGTCCAGACCGCAAAAAGGTGATTAAAACATCATATCATTAAATGCAATCAATCAAGGTTTTAATCTGTAGGTAGAAAAATCTCACAATGCTCGATTTTTCTTAGATTTATACCTTTTTGCTACAAACAAACTGAACCTCTCGGAGTACACTCGTACGCCGTCGGGTTCAGTTTGTCCGTTCTGAAGCATTTTTTCCTATCCCCTTTTATAAAAAACAATTATTGCACCTACTGTGGCAAAGAACTATACTGTTATTCATGCCCGAAATGCTTTTTTGCCCCAAAAAGGCGGTGTAACACCGAGGTAACACAGGGGTAACCGTTTTGTAATAAACTTTGTCAAACTTGCAAGAAAACAAAGGGGCAATTTCTACAATTTTCAAAAAATAATTTGTCGGTTGCTATTGAAAAGATGACATTCTTGTTGTATAATAAAGAAGTGAAACTATACAAGGATGATGACTCAGAATGAAAAAAAAGTTATTCGGAACGGCTTTATTTTTGCTTGCTTTTTTTTCGGCTTGTTTGATAAAGGTATCGGCTGCGGAATTCTCGGACGTTCCGAAGGACAGCGTCAGGTACGGGGCAATAAACGCGCTGACCGAGCTTGGCGTAATCTCCGGGTACGGGGACGGAACCTTCGGACCTTTTCGCGAGATTACACGGACGGAGTTTGCCGCGCTGCTTGCAAGAACAATGGGCTACAGCAAAGAAAGCTATGCGGTTAAAAAGCTGCCGTTCGGAGATGTGCCGGGCGGTTACTGGGGCGAGGGATTTATATCCTTCTGCTATGAATACGGACTTATCAACGGAATGGGCAACGGTCGGTTTGCGCCCGCCGAAAAGGTTACATACGAACAGGCGGTAAAAATGACGGTCTGCGCCGCGGGCAAGCAGGCGGAGGCGCAAAGCGCGGGAGGCGCGGCTTGGTACTTAGGCTATGTGACGGTTGCCGAAAAATACGGACTTCTTAAAAACGTGGATTTTACGGCGGGGAAAAACGCGAACCGCGAAAATGTGGCGCAGCTTGTGTACAACGTAAAAAGCGCGGGAATCCTGACAGAGGTCAAGCCGGGCGAGGTTAAGCCTTCGAATAACGCGCAGACCCCCAATATTCCGCAAAGTCCGAACGAAAACGGCAGCGCGGAAAACAAAACGCCCGCCAAGCCGGAAAAGGAGCTTTCCGAGCTTGAAAAGGCTTATCTTGCAAAGGATTTTACCGACGTAAAAACGATTCTTGTCGACGCGGGACACAACCATGACGGCAAGGACATCGGTGCGAGGAATGACAAGTACGGAATAAAGGAAGAGGACATAACATGGCAGATTGCGGACAAGCTCCGCACAAAGCTTGAGGCGGCGGGCTACCGCGTAATAATGACCAGACCGGGCATTGATTCGAGCGTTGCAAACGCTTCGACAACCGAAAGCCTTCAGGCAAGGGTCGATATGGCTCATAAAAATCTTGCCGATTTGTTTATATCGGTACACTGCAACACAGGCGGCGGCAAGGGTACGGAAACGTATTGTTTCAGTACAGGCGGCTATGCCGAGCGGCTTGCTAAAATCGTGCAGAAAAACATGAAGGAGCAGGTAGGAATGTACGACCGCGGCGTAAAGACGGCTAATTTTTACGTTATAAAAAACACGCTTATGCCCGCGATACTGATTGAAACAGGGTTTATCGACAACGATTCCGACGCATGGGTTCTGACCTCTGCGGAGGGGCAGGAAAAAATTGCGGCGGCTGTTGCGGCGGCGGTAAAGGAATACGACGGCATGGCTCCGCTGAATTAGCGCGGGCGGCTGTGCGGCGGAAATGCCGCTGAATTGATATAATTGTCGGACAGGCTTAAAGCCGCCGGCAAAACGAGGATAAAACAGACTATGGATATAAAAAAACCGGAGCTGCTTGCACCTGCGGGCAGCCTTACAAAACTGAAAACGGCGATTGATTTCGGCGCTGACGCGGTATATGTCGGCGGCGAGGAATTTTCGCTAAGAGTTGCGGCGGAGAACTTCTCGCCGCAGGACATGGCGGAGGGCGTAAGGTACGCTCATGACCGCGGAAAGCGGGTATACCTTACGGCGAACATAATTCCGCACAACTCGGATATAGCCGAATATAAGGACTTCCTTCAGGAATACTCAAAAAGCGGCTTTGACGCAGTGATACTTTCCGACGCGGGAATGTTTGCGATGACCCGCGAGCTTGCGCCCGATATGGAGATACACATAAGCACGCAGGCGAACAACGTGAACTGGAAAAGCGCGGAGTTTTGGCACAGGCTCGGCGCAAAGCGAGTGATTCTCGCCCGCGAGATGTCGTTTGGCGAAATCCGCGAAATAAGAGAGAAAACGCCGCCGGAGCTGGAGCTGGAGGCTTTTGTACACGGCGCGATGTGCATATCGTATTCGGGAAGGTGCCTGCTCAGCAACTACATGACCTGCCGCGACAGCAACCGCGGCGCCTGCTCGCATCCGTGCAGGTGGAAGTATTTTCTTATGGAGGAAACCCGACCGGGCGAGTATATGCCCGTGTTTGAAAACGAGAGAGGAACATTCATATACAACTCAAAGGATTTGTGTATGATTGAACATATAGACGACCTTATGCGGTGCGGACTTGACAGCTTTAAAATCGAGGGCAGGGTCAAGTCGGAATACTATCTTGCAACGGTGGTTAAGGCATACCGCGAGGCGATAGACAGCTATCTTGAAAACCCGCAGGGGTACAAATTCAATCCCGAGTGGATGGAGGAGCTGAAAAAGGTCAGCCACCGCGACTACACAACAGGCTTTTATTACGGAAAGCCGGGCGGTACGGAGCAAAACTATGCAACAAGCTCTTACATAAGAGAATATGAGCTTTTGGGCATAGTTGACGGCTATGACGAGAAAACCGGGATGTTGTCGGTAGTTCAGAAAAACCGACTTTTCCGCGGCTCGGAGGTTGAGTTTTTGCAGCCGCGCGGGAGGTTTATACCGATTAAGGTTGAGTACATGGAAAACGGGGACGGCGAGGAAATCGAGGTTGCGAACAGACCTCAGTCAATCGTCAGAATCAAAACCGACATACCGATTGCGAAGGGCAGCATGATGCGCGCCCCGCGGTCGGATTAACTTTGTAAAATAATTAAATAAACATAATAAAAAATTCATCGGAGGTAAGAAAAAATGAAACTTTCAAAACGTTTGTTATGCGCATTGGTTTTAACGGCTTTTGTGATTGTAAATACATTCGCAATGCCGGTATTTGCGGATTTCACTGATTTGAAAAACACCGACAAGGTTTACACAGCGGTAAGCGTACTGGGTAACCTGGGTGTAATCAACGGTTATGAGGACGGCAGCTTTAAGCCGGAGAACAATGTTACGCGTGCCGAGTTTACGGCAATGCTGCTCAGAACAAGAGGCCTCGGCGCACTCGGCTCGACAGAGCTTGAAAACCCGCCGTTCCCGGACGTTACGACGTCCGACGTTTCGTGGGCGATAGGCAACATCAGAACGGCTCAGAGCATGGGCATTGTAAACGGCTATGAGGACGGAACCTTCAAGCCGAACAACAACGTGCTTTACGAAGAGGCGGTTAAGATGATTGTCTGCGCGCTTGGCTACGAGAACTTCGGCGCAGCGGGCAACGAGTGGTACACAAAGTACATCACAACCGCAAACACGCTCGGATTTCTTAACGGTGCGGGCGGTCAGATAGGCACTGCGGCAACACGTGCAACGATTGCGCAGATGCTCTACAACTGCTTGGAGGTTAAACTGGCTGACAACAACGAAATCAGCGAGAGAACAGTTCTTGAAAACGACCTTCAGCTTACAAAAAAGACAGGCTTTATCGCTTCAAACGCGGACACAAGCCTTTCCGCTCCCGACACAAATCTGAAAGCTGACGAGATAGAGATTTACGCGCCGAAGGATTCCGGCTCGGGCTACGAAACGCTTACCTATAAGGTTTCAAACGCTGAAGAGTACAAGGATATGCTCGGTACGCAGATTACGTTCTATTATAAAGAGGACAGAAATGCCGGCACAAGAACGGTAATTATGTCAAGCGTTAAAAAGAGCGAGTCACTGACGGTTAATGCGGCTGACCTTGTAAGCGGCGAATGCACAAGCGATATAATCGCATACTATAAGGATGACAAGGCGTCAAGCTCCACAAAGCTGAAGATTGCGCCAGACAGCGCGGTTATCTACAACGGCAAGCTCTACGGTGCAAACGCAAACAGCAGTACCTACAGCACATATTTCAGCGAGATGGGCGATAACGCTATCCCGACAATCGGCAGCATAAGACTGCTTGACCGTGACGGCGACGGAACATATGATATAATCTTTGTTGACAGCTATACGGCTATGTACGTTTCGGTTGTTACAACCTCGAACTATACGGTTGTTGATAACTACCTCAGAACATCGGGCAAGAAGATTGAGCTTAACCCGAACAATTCGTCATATGACGTAACAATTCTTGACGCAAACGGCAAGGAAACAACATTCTCCGCAATCAAGAAGGACAGCGTTATCTGCTATAAGGAAAGCTCAAATGCGGGCGCAACGCAGAAAAAGACCGTTGTAATCTGCGGCAAGACCGTAAGCGGTACAGTTAAGAGCGTAGGCTCAAACAAGACAATCAAGATTGATTCGACAAGCTACAAATATTCGCTCCAGGCTCCGTGGGTACTCAAGGCTGCGGATTCAAGCACAACGCTTGTTGCACCGGCTATGGACGACACAGGCAAGTTCTTCCTTGACATTGACGGCAACATCGTTGCATATGACAAGAACGAGGTGCAGAGCAACCAGCAGTACGGCTACATCATGCAGGCAAAGAAAAACACAGCTTCGCTTGACGATGAGAAGGTAAGATTCAGCATTCTTACGCAGTCCGGCTCAAAGAGCGAGTACTATGCTTATAACAAGACAAAGGTAAACGGCGAGACGTTTGATAATTATGACAAGCTGCTTGCAAAGCTGGAGGAAACGGCGAAGTTGAGCCGCGACGTTGAGTACGCGGGCGACGAAACAGTAAAGCATTCGGCGGATTATCCGATTGAGCAGGTTATTAAATTCTCGACCACAACAAACAAGGGCGAAACGGTAATCGATGAGATTATAACCGTAACGAACGATACTAAGATTAAAACAATCGATTCTCAGAGAACGGTTAAGGCGACAGAGCTGACGTTCTATACCGGTAACTATACAACCGATACGGAAAATGACCTGAAGGTTACCTACGGCTCAACAAATAAGAGCCTGAAGGGTAACGGCAGCAAATCGGCGTATGTTTCCTCCTCGACAATAGTATTTGAGGTTCCGTTTGACAGAACGGCAACAAAGAATTATAAGAAGTCAAGCATAAGCAATTTTGCGAACGGCAAGACCTATTATATGGATTTCTGCGATATGACAGGCACAGGTACCGCAAGGGTTATCCTTCTTTACGGCGGCGCAGCCAAGTCGGGCGAGGTAGAGTCGCTCTCGCCGGTAGTTCTCGTACGCGAGATAACAAGCGAGACAAACGAGCAGGAAGGCTCGACCATGACGAAGATTGTCGGCTATGACGCAAGAAACTCGAAGGATGTCAGCTACTGGGTATCTCCGGACAGCGAAAGCGTTGTGAGCAATCTTAAAGAGGGCGATGTTGTAAGACTGGGCGAGGACAGCGACGGATATTACACAGTTAAGGAAGAATTCATTGTGTTCAGTGTTGACGGAACTGTTGTCCGTTCGGATGTTAAGACAAACGATTATGACACCACTAAGACGGTTAAAGATTGGGGCGGTATATACATTGATACACGCGATACAATCAAGAATGAATCAAAGTCGACATATGCCAGCCCCGAATACAGAGCAATCTGGGGTTCGATGTATGCAAAGGACGATGAGCAGGTAAGAGTTTCGACAGAGCTTCTCGGCGATACGAACGACGTATCAACAGAGGATCACCTCTACAACATAGAGGTTTCCAAGTTCAACAATGCTAAGTTCTTTGAATATGACACAAGCGTTGCAAATCCGCAGCTTGCCGAAATCACAAAGGATGACGGAACAAAGGCGGCAGATATTCTTAATTCGCTTACGACCTACAACGGTACTACAGCGCCCGATCAGGTATTTATATACCAGCAGAATTCAACTGTAAAACTTGTAGTTATTGTAAGATAATTTAAGAGCTATAAAACAATTTAACCTCCGTGTGCGGCATAGCCGCACACAGAGGTTTTTGCGTCTTTGGGCGTAAAACAAAACCGAAACACGTGCAAACCCGCACAAGCACAAAAATTGCGTAAAAAGATAATCACAGTTGTAATAAAATGATAACAGATGACGTTTATCGGCAGTACAAAAACGCATAAAAAAGCGCAAAAGGCTGTACAAATCTCTGCTCATAACCCCGCGCACAACCCCGCGCAACAACTCGCAAATCCCGCGCACAACCCCGCGCACAACCCCGCACACACCCCCGCACGCAACCCCGCGCACAATCCCGCGCGCAAACCCGCGCACAACCCCGCAAAGCCAAACGCGCAAAAAAACCGCCGCCCGAAATTTTCGGGCGGCGGTAGAAGCCTTTGATTAAAAGGAAACTTAGATTTCAGCGAAATACTTGATTGTTCTAACCATCTGGCTTGTGTATGAGTTCTCGTTGTCATACCATGAAACAACCTGAACTTCGTAGAGGTCATCAGCAATCTTTGATACCATTGTCTGAGTAGCATCAAAGAGTGAGCCGTATCTCATACCGATAACGTCTGAAGATACGATCGGGTCTGTGTTGTAGCCGAACGACTCGGAAGCAGCAGCCTTCATAGCAGCGTTGATACCGTCAACTGTAACGTCTGTACCCTTAACAACCGCCGTAAGGATTGTTGTTGAGCCTGTCGGAACAGGAACTCTCTGTGCGGAGCCGATGAGCTTGCCGTTGAGCTCGGGTATAACAAGACCGATTGCCTTAGCCGCGCCTGTTGAGTTAGGAACGATGTTAGCCGCACCTGCTCTTGCACGTCTGAGGTCACCCTTTCTGTGCGGGCCGTCAAGAATCATCTGGTCGCCTGTGTATGCGTGGATTGTTGACATGATACCGCTCTGGATAGGAGCGTACTCGTTAAGAGCCTTTGCCATAGGAGCAAGGCAGTTTGTTGTGCAGGATGCAGCCGAAATGATTGTATCGTCAGCCGTAAGAGTATCCTCGTTTACAGAGAACACGATTGTCTTGAGGTCGCTGCCTGCCGGAGCAGAAATAACAACCTTCTTTGCGCCCGCATTGATGTGAGCCATGCTCTTTTCCTTTGAGCAGTAGAAACCTGTGCACTCAAGAACAACGTCAACGCCGATTTCTCCCCACGGAAGCTCAGCTGCGTTAGCCATAGCATAAATCTTAAGAGTCTTGCCGTCTACAGTGATTGTTCCTGCCTCGTCATCAGCGGAAACAGTGTGAAGATTCTCGCCGATTTTGCCGCAGTAGCCGCCCTGTGCAGTGTCATACTTCAAAAGGTCAGCGAGCATGGAAGGCTTTGTCAGGTCGTTGATTGCAACAACCTCATAACCCTCTGCGCCGAACATCTGTCTGAACGCAAGACGACCGATACGGCCGAAACCGTTAATAGCAACTTTTACTGACATAATAAATACCTCCAAAAAATTTAATAATTATTATTTAATAATAATATTTTACATCATTATGGCAAAATATTCAAGACATTTTTATAAATTTTGTGAAAAATTTAACTAAAAAAGCCAAAAAACCGAATATATTTGTCCTAACCTTGAAAGTATAACACATTTTTTAAAAATTTGCAACTATCAATATTTACAACAACGAAAAAATATGTTATAAATATTATATATATTTTTACAAAAAAGAAGGAAAGACTGACCTATGAGACTGATATTTGCAAGCAAGAACAGAAACAAGGCGCGCGAGGTGAACGCGATTTTAGGCGACGGGTACGAGATAGTGACCCAGACGGACGCGGGCTACGGCGATATTGACGTTGTGGAGGACGGCGCAACCTTTGAGGAAAACGCGGTCAAGAAGGCAACGGCGGTGATGAATGCGTCGGGGCAGCCGTGTATCGCGGACGACAGCGGACTTTGCGTTGACGCCCTCGGCGGCAGACCCGGAGTGTATACGGCGAGATTTGCGGGCGAGAATGCAACGGATGAGGAAAACATCAAAAAGCTGCTTTCGGAGCTTGACGGCGTGCCGTTTGAGAAACGCACGGCAAGGTTTGTGTGTACCGTGGCGGTTGCAATTCCGGGAAAGGAGCCGACCGTGTTCCGCGGTGAGTGCGAGGGCGTTATTCTTGACGAAAAGAGGGGCGAAAACGGATTCGGCTACGACCCTGTTTTCTACGTCGAAAAATACCAAAAGACGATGGCGCAGCTGCCCGCAGAGGTAAAGAACGCAATAAGCCACCGCTTTAACGCGCTTAAAAAGCTCAGGATTGACGGGGAATGACGGATGAACAAGATACTAAGCCCGATGCGGAGGGCGATTCAGGACTATAACATGATTTCGGCGGGCGACAAAATCGCGGTCGGGGTTTCGGGCGGAAAGGACAGCCTTACGCTGCTTACGGCGCTTGCGGCTTACCGCCGCTTTTCCGAGGTACCGTTCGAGGTAATCGGAATAACGGTTGACATGGGCTTTGAGGGGGCGGACTACTCGGCGGTCAAACGTCTGTGCGATGAAATCAAGGTTGATTATATCATAAAAAAGACGGACATTGCGGACATTCTTTTCAACATCAGAAAGGAAAAAAATCCCTGCTCGCTGTGCGCAAGAATGCGGCGCGGCGCGGTGAACGACCTTGCAAAGGAGAACGGCTGCACCTCGGTCGCGCTCGGACACCATAACGAGGACGTGATAGAAACGTTCTTTTTGTCGCTGTTTTACGAGGGTCGGCTGAACTGTTTTTCGCCGGTTACATACCTTTCGCGGTCGGATTTGAACGTGATAAGACCGCTGATTTACGTTGCGGAGGGCGATATAAAAGGCTATGCGCGGCGCGCGGAGCTGCCTGTCGCGTTCAATCCGTGTCCGATGGACGGCTATTCAAAGCGGCAGGATATGAAAGATTTTATAAACGGCAAAGAAAAAACGGATAAGCATTTTAAGGCGCGAATGATGCACGCGATACAGTCGGGTCTTGACGATTGGAAAATTGAAAAATAAGCGGCTCGGCAGCCGAAAATCGCAAACTGCGTTTGACACGGTCGGCGGTCGCAAGACATAAGTGCGTATTAGCGGCGCGATGACCAAAATTCGGCGCCGCCGCGCAACGCAAAATATTCGGAAAACAGAGGTAGAATGATGTTATTTTCACTTGCAAAAAACGATTTTAAGGCAAAATATGCAGGCTCGGCGCTCGGCGCGGTGTGGGCGTTCATCAACCCCATAATCACAATACTGATTTATTGGTTTGTGTTTCAGGTGGCATTCGGAAACGGCGATGTGGGCGGCGTGCCGTACGTTATATGGCTTGTTTCGGGGATAATACCGTGGTTTTTCATCTCCGAGGCGTGGGGCGGCGCAACGGGCGCGCTGATTGACTACTCGTATCTTGTGAAAAAGGTTGTGTTCAAGGTCGAGCTTTTGCCGAAGGTGCGCGTTCTGTCGGCTCTGTTCGTTCATCTGTTCTTTACCGCGCTGACGTTTATCATCACCTATGCCTACGGACTTGGCGGAAGGCTTATACAGCTGCAAATCGTGTACTATATGTTTGCGGCATATATGCTGTCGCTTGCGCTCGGTACGGTTTCTGCCGTACTGACCGCGTTTATAAGGGATGTCAGCAATATGGTCGGCGTTCTTGTCCAGTTCGGATTTTGGCTGACTCCGATTTTTTGGAATATAAACGATATTCCGCAAAAGCTGCATATAATATTCAAGCTGAATCCGATTTACTATGTCACCGAAGGCTATCGCGATACGTTTGTCTACGGACGCCGGTTTTGGGAAAAACCGTGGCTTACCCTGTACTTTTGGGTGGTTACGGCTGCGCTGCTTTTGCTCGGAAAATTTTTGTTCAAAAAGCTGCGTCCGCACCTTGCCGATTTGATTTAAAAGGATTTGACGGGCATATGGGAGCCGAACAAAATGCGGGTTAAACATGAAAATTTATAAAAATACCGCGTTAAAATGTTCGGCAAAATAGTTTAGCGGGGTTTTTTCGGAATTAACTCCACAAAGTAAAGTAAATAAAAGTAAAATAAATAAAAATAAAGTAAAGTAAAGCAGAGAAAAGCAGAGGAAAAAATGCGCAGCGCACGCGCTGCGCTCTTTGCCGCTCCCGCCGCGGCGCGGACAGAACACCGTGGAAAAATTTTTATCAAAACTCTTAACAAAAACACAACGAAAAATATGTTAAAAATTATGTA
>URZD01000027.1 GCA_900552305.1 uncultured Eubacteriales bacterium | reverse complement strand
GGGAGCCTCGCGTGCGCTGTAGCGCACCTTTGCGCACACGGTCAGCTCATTTTCGAGCCTGTCAAACTGTATAAAATTTGTGTCGGACGCGGTAAGCTCCCGCGAAAACTCCGTTCCCTTTTCGCCGAGTACAATCTCGTTTTTCGCCGCGTCTATTTTCAGCACGAACATCGGCTTTCCAAAGGTCATGCCCAGTCCCTTGCGTTGTCCGACCGTATAGTGAATTATCCCGCGGTGTCTGCCGATAACATTTCCGTTTATATCGACAAAGTTGCCCGGCTTATCCGCATTTCCCGTGCGCCTGCCGATAAATCCCGCGTAGTCGTTGTCCGGCACAAAGCATATCTCCATGCTGTCCGGCTTTCTTGCGGTTATCAGGTCAAGCCGCTTTGCAATCTCGCGCGTTTCCTCTTTGTTTTCAAGCTCGCCGAGCGGCATAAGCGTTCTTGCAAGCTGCTTTTGAGTCAGCGAAAAAAGCGCATAGGTCTGATCCTTCCGCGCCGCTCTTGCCCGCAAAAGGAGGTATCTTCCGCGCGCGGGGTCGTACTCCACCTTGGCGTAGTGACCCGTTGCGACATACTCCGCGCCGAGCAGCTCCGCCTTTTTCAGCATCGCGTCAAATTTCAGATATTTGTTGCAGGCTATGCACGGATTCGGTGTTCTGCCGTTTTGGTACTCGTCCACAAAATAGTCAATGACATCGCGCTCGAACTCGGCACGAAAATCCATTACATAATGCTCGATTCCGAGCTTGTAGCACACATATCTCGCGTCCTCTACCGCCGATGCGGAGCAGCACGTTCCGTCCATATGCACACCGCAGATGTCCTCGCCGTCCCAAAGGCGCATTGTCATTCCGACAACGTCATAGCCCTTTTCAAGCAGCAGCGCCGCGGCAACGCTTGAATCCACGCCGCCCGACATTCCGATTACAACTTTCTTTTTAGTCATAATATAATAATATAAAATCTCACATTCAAATCGTGGGTTGTAAAAAAGTCCAGACCGCAAAAAGGGATTTACAAATGAAAATTTCAATCATAAATCAATTAAAATTTTATTTAATTTGATAAAAAATCTCGTTATTCTCGATTTTTTTGAATTTATACCTTTTTGCTACGAACAAACTAAACCTCTCGGAGTACACTTGTACGCCTTCGGGTTCAGTTTGTCCGTTCTGAATCTTTTTTTCCTGCCCCCCCAAATGAAACTTAAAAAGCATACCATCCCGTTTATCCTGTGAGCCTTCGTTCCTTCCGCTTATTCTTCCCCGTGTCCGTGTTCCGCATGGCAGCATGAGCAGTTGCCGTTGCAGCCGACTATATCGGTCGGGTCGATTCCCTGTCTGTTGTAGTAGTCCGCAATCGCCGAATGTATTGCCTCCTGTGCGAGGTTGGAGCAGTGCATCTTGACCGGCGGAAGTCCGTCCAGAGCCTCCGCAACCGCAAGGTTGGTAACCGCAAGAGCCTCGTCAATGGTCTTGCCCTTTACCATCTCGGTCGCCATGCTTGATGTTGCAACCGCCGCACCGCAGCCGAAGGTTTTGAACTTGACCTCCTCGATTACCTTGGTATCATCGTTAATCTTCATATACATCTTCATTATATCGCCGCATTTCGGGTTTCCTACCTGACCTACCGCGTTCGCGTCCTCTATCTCTCCCACATTCCTCGGATTTGAGAAATGATCCATAACCTTTTCACTGTACATATCCGTCAATCCTTTCCTTATTTCTGTATATACTTATCTTTCGCCGTTTTTTACCGCCTCGTAAAGAGGTGACATCTCGCGCAGCCTTGCCACGATTCCGACAAGCTCGTCCGCGATTCTGTCCGCGTCCTCAAGCGTGTTATCTCTGCCGAAGGTCACGCGCAGTGAGCCGTGTGCAACCTCATGCTTTAAACCTATCGCAAGCAGAACGTGCGACGGGTCAAGCGAGCCGGAGGTACACGCGCTGCCGCTCGATGCGGAAATACCCTTCATGTCAAGCATAAGGAGCAGCGATTCGCCCTCTATAAACTCAAACGAGATGTTGGCGTTGCTTGCCATTCTCTCGGTCGGATGACCGTTCAGCCTTGTATACGGAATCTCTTTAAGAACGCGTCCTATAAACCTGTCGCGTATCTCGCGCAGCTTTGCCGTATGTCCCGCAATGTCCGCGGTCGCAAGCTCAATCGCTGTGCCAAGTCCGACTATTGCCGCCACATTCTCCGTACCCGCGCGCTTGTTGCGCTCCTGTGCGCCGCCTTGGATAAAGTTTTTCACCTTTACTCCACTGCGTACAAACAGCGCTCCCGCGCCCTTTGGACCGTAGAATTTGTGCGCGGTCAGCGACAGCATATCTATATTCATTTCATTCACGTCTATGTCAAGCATACCGATTGCCTGAACTGCGTCTGTATGGAATATTACGCCTTTTTCCTTTGCGATTTTTCCGATTTCCGCAATCGGCATAATTGTTCCGATTTCGTTGTTGGCAGTCATTATTGTAATAAGGATTGTCTTGTCGGTAATCGCGTCACGCACCGCGTCCGGCGATACCATGCCGTATTTGTCAACCGGCAGATAGGTTACCTCAAAGCCCTCCTTCTCCAAGTCCATACAGGTATGAAGCACCGCATGATGCTCCACCGCGGAGGTGATTATATGGTTGCCCTTGCCGCGGTTTGCGTACGCCGCGCCCTTTATCGCCCAGTTGTCCGCCTCCGTGCCGGAGCCTGTGAAATATATCTCCTTCACGTCCGCGCCGATTGCCTTTGCAACCTTCTCACGTGCAAGGCTTATCGCCTTTTTCGCCTCTCTGCCCTCCGCATACACACTTGACGGATTGCCGAAGTATTCCGTAAGGTACGGCAGCATCGAATCAAGCACCTCGCGGCGCATGGGTGTTGTCGCCGAGTGGTCGGCGTAAATTCTTTTGTTCTCCATTAGTTTTCCTACCTTTCTTTTGCAGCTTGCGGAAAATCACACGCACACGGCATATGAAAAATCTATGAAAAGTAGACCTCCGCTGTTTTTATTTTGTCTTGTATTTTTCGGTTTCGGCAACCGCAAGGCGGTCGCAGCGTTCGTTTTCCGGATGTCCCGCGTGACCCTTGACCCACACAAGCTCCACCTCGTGGCGCTCGGTCTGCGCAAGCAGACGCTCCCACAAATCGGGGTTAAGCGCCGCGTCCTTCTTATTGCGCATCCAGCCGTTTGCGCGCCATTTTGCCGCCCAACCGAGCTTCAGCGCATCGATAAGATACTTTGAATCGCTGTAAAGCGTCACGCGGCAGCTCTCCTTCAGCGCCTCCAGTCCCGTAATCGCCGCCATAAGCTCCATGCGGTTGTTTGTGGTTTCCCGTTCCCCGCCCGAAAGCTCCTTTTCGCGGCCGCCGTAGCGCAGTATCACGCCATAGCCGCCGGGTCCCGGATTGCCGCTGCACGCGCCGTCCGTAAAAATCTCAACCTGTTTCATATCATCCATAGGTTATATTCTCCAAATATTGTTTTTTTATTACACAGGAAATCGCGCGGACATTTCCTATACATTGTATCATAATATGACAAAAAAATCCATATATAAATTAACCAAAAAATCAGAAATTGATTACGCGGCTTCGGTATCGGACGTTCAGCACAATGCCTATCGCAATCAGATTGGTAAGCAGCGACGAGCCGCCGTAGCTGAAAAACGGCAACGGTATGCCCGTTACCGGCATAAGTCCTATGCACATTCCGATATTTTCAAGGACGTGGAAGAAAAACATCGCCGCAACGCCCACGCACATATATTTTCCCAAATCATTTCTCGCGTTGATTCCGACAATAAGGCACTTTACGATTATTGCAATCAAAAGCAGCATTACGCACATTCCGCCGATAAAGCCAAGCTCCTCGCAGACAACCGAGAATATAAAGTCGGTATGCCGCTCCGGCAGAAAGTTATTGTACTGGCTGCCGCCCTTATAAAGTCCCGTGCCGAACAGCTGCCCCGATCCCGCGGCAATCTTCGACTGCGTAACCTGATACCCTGTTCCCGCGGGGTCGTTTTCCGGGTGGAACACGTTTATTATACGCTCCTTTTGGTACTTGTCAAAAAGCACAAACCAACAAAGCGGAGCCGCGACCGCCACCGCGCCCACACCCGCGGCAATGTACTTCCATCCGATTTTCGCCGTAAACAGCATTGTTATCATTATAAATATAAACACCACCGCCGTACCGAAGTCCGGCTGCAGCAGTATCAGACCGATAAGTATTCCCGCATGAATCAGCAAAAAAAGAACATTCCGCGGACGGTCAATATAGTCGACCTCCGACAGATGCTTTGCAAAAGTGATTATAAACGCCAGCTTTACAAGCTCCGCCGGCTGTATTCCGATAAGCTTTCCGAACCGAAACCAGCTGCGCGCGCCGTTTTCCCAGTGTCCGATACCCGGAATAAGCACCAAAATCAAAAGGACTATCGAAATCAGGTACAGATACAGTGAAACGCTCGCCAGATACTCATAGTCAAGTATCATCAAAAGTGCAATCGTGCCCAATCCCAGCACCAGCGCGCCGCTTTGCACAAGAACGTATTTTTCCGGCGACGGAGCCGCGCTTGAAATCATTACTATTCCGAATATTGACGCTGCAAGCGTCAGAAAAAACAATACAAAATCAAAATTCTTCCTAAAATCGTTATGCTTGTTCAGGTTGCCCCCGACAGTCATTTGAGTTTTCACCCCGACCCTCGCCGTCCTTTCGCAAAAAATTTATCACTGATATACCTTGTGATTGAAAAATCACAGCCTTTTTGAATCATTGTTCTTGTAAGGCTCAAACCGTCCGCGTAAAACTTAATCTGTCCGCGTAAAGCACAAACCTATCCGCAAGCGTTTTGCGGCGGCAGACAAGTTTCCGCCGATTAGTCGGTTATAAAGACTCTTATTTTCTTTCCTTATAACTGATTGCCACGCCGTCGCCAATCGGAATTATCGCGGTTGAAAGCTCGCTGCTGTCGCGCAGCATTTCAAGATATTTTCTGAGCCTTCTTACTATTGTGACCTTGCGCCGCACAAGCAGCTCGTCCGTTGCCGTCATGCCCTTATAGAGTATGTTGTCCGATATAAGCAGACCGCCCTCGTTCAGCATTTTCATGCAGTGCGGGAAAAACTCCATATACTGCCCTTTTGCCGCGTCCACAAATATCATGTCAAATTTTTCGCTTTCCGCAAGGCGCGGCAAAACGTCCTTCGCATCACCGCGAATCACGTTTATTTTGTCCGAAAGCCCCGCCTTTTGAATGTTGTCCTCCGCAATGTCAGCCATTTCGTCCGACAGCTCCACCGTCACAACCTCGCCGCCGCACGCGCGGCACATTCTTATCGATGAATAGCCTATCGCGCAGCCGACCTCAAGCACGCGGCGCACCCCCGAGAGTTTTAGCAGCACCTCTATCATTCTTATGCTTTCCGGCTGAGAAATCGGAACTTCATGCAGCTTTGCATATTCCTCCATTTCACGTATATGACCCTCCGACCTCGGAATGGTGTCGCGTATATACCTTATAATATATTCGTAGTTTATGTTGTCGTCCTCAATCCACGATTTCATCCTGTGTTCGCCTTTCGTTCGCCGCCTTGTTCGCGGTGTTTTCGGTAGTTTTTACTGTTTTGCGTTTTAATGCGCCAATTTGACACATGCCTTTGTGTGCGATTTTACGCGCTCCGATTTATTCTCTGTTATTTTCCCTGCAATCTTTTTACCGTTTCCATATGCTCCTCGCCCGTTTTGGAGAACACGTTCTCGCTGCCGTCCGCCTTTGCCGCAAAATACAGATAGTCTGTCTTTTCGGGATAGAGCGCGGCGCGCACTGACTTTTCCCCCGGGGAAGCAATCGGCCCCACAGGAAGTCCCTTATTGATATAGGTATTGTAATCCGACTTGATTTTCGTGTCGGACGTACTTAGAATCGTCTTTCTTTCCTTTAAAATGTACTGAACGGTCGCACAGGAGGAAAGCGTCATGCCCTTTTCAAGCCTGTTATAAAATACGGACGCGACTTTTCCGCGCTCGGAATCGTTCGCCGCCTCGCGCTCCACAAGTGACGCCATCGTTACTATCTCGTCAAGAGAATATGTGCTGCCGCTCTGTTTATAGAGCGGTACAACCGTGTCGTTAAATTTTTTAAGCATCATGTCTATTATCTCATGCTCGCCCGTTCCCGGCTCAATCTCATAGGTTGCGGGGAAAAGATAGCCTTCAAGGCGGTTTTTCTTCCTTGATATTTCGTTTATAAAATCATAGTCAAATTTACCCTTTTCAAGCTCGTCTTCAAAACGGCTGCGGTCAATCAGACCCTTTTCCTCCAAAGCGTCCGCAATGTTGCGAAGCTCGTACCCTTCGGGAATAAGCACCTTCACTGCCTCGCTCGGCTTGACCTCCGGAGGCATGGTCAGCTTTTCCGCAATTTGCTCATAGCTCATGCCGCTTTCAAGCAGATGTCCGCCCTGCTGATATATGCGGTTTTTGCCCTTTATCTTTTCAAGCAACCGAAAAATCAGCGGGTGTCTGATTACGCCGTTTTCGCCAAGCGTTTGGGAAATCGCATAAAGTCCGCTGCCCTCCGGGATATTAACCATAATCTCGCGACCCGCGCCGATGCCGAACACATCCGCAAAAACCGCCGCAAGCCATACAAGCGCCGCCGCTCCCGCGCACACTGCGCAGATAAGCCACTTTGGAATTTTTCTTTCAAATAACCTCATTTCTTAAAAACCTCATTAAAAAATCTTCTTTTCGCCAAATGTCAGACGCTTTTTATCAGCAGATATTTTACCGCAACCGCCGCGACGCTGAGAAGTATCGGCAGGCTGAAAATGCTCCTGCACACCGTTTCCGCCGCCTTGAACGCCTTTACGCGGTGTACCCGCTCGCCTGTCGCATAGAGCACGACCAGTGCGGCGATATAGATAATTGCTCCCGCGCCGAGGATAAACCAAATATACGGCAGCAATTCCGACAAAACAAAGCCGAACACCAGCGCCGTAAGATTGCTGAACGCATGATACGTCATCGCAGCATATAGCGAGTTTGTTTTAAGCAGCACATACGCCGCCGTAAGTCCCATAAGCACAAACCCCAAAAGCTCGCTCGGCCGCATATGTATAAGCGCAAAAACAAGGGTGGTAAAAATCACCGCAGCCGTTGTGCTGCACTTGTTATACGCCGAAAAAACAAGACCGCGCATCCAGAACTCCTCCAGCGCCGCCGGAAGAAGTACAACCGCCGCCGCGCCCATAAAAAGCTCTCTGCCGCTCAGCGCGACAGGAATCGCGTCCGTAACCTCGCGGTTCATCACCTTTTGTATAAGTATATTTGCCGGAATGTTGAGCAGCATCATAACAAGCTGCCCGCTTATGCCGAGGACAGCCGCAAGCACAAAATACCTCAGCTTTCCGCCGCGCAGGCGCAGCTCCTTTTTCGCGTCGCCGTCCTCGCGGCTCCATACCGACTTGCCGTAGAGCAATATCGGCACGCCGAGAGCAAACAGCTCCACTATTCCTATTTGTATATATTCGTGCGGCGGGGTTGACATAAAGCTGACCGCCGCCTGCATTGCGACTTCTGCCGCAAGCTGAGCCGCCACTACCCAAAAAATCAGCCACCGCGCACTTTTTATTCTTTTTCTGCTTTTATGTTTTACCTTATAATCCGTCATAGTCGCCTTCTGTTTTTGCCTTAAAGGGGTAATCCAAACCCGTTTTGGAAATACGGATTCCGCCTTCGCCGTGTTTAAATTGCCCGAACGCGCCTTTGCCGCGGGTCTTGCTTGCCTTTATCAAATGTGTTCGGTTGCTTTTTTCCGCCTTTGCCATATCAGATATGCAACCGCATTTCGGCTTTCGACCGAATTTGTCGCATTTGAAATATGCAGTGCGGTTCGGTTTTTGAGCACCTTTACTGCGTTAAAAATACGTTATTTCGCCGCATTGCCCGCGCCGAGTCTTATGTTTTCGTCCGACCCCCGTGCGCCTAAATCTCCGGGTGCTGTATTTCGGCAAGTATTTCCTTGCCGCCACCGCCGCGGAGCTTATCGCATATCGCCGCGCCGAACAGCATTGCCGCCCCCGCGCCGCGCGCCGTTATAATATTTCCGTCTGTCGTTACAAACTCGCCCGTAACCTCAGCGCCGTCAAGCTCCTCCTCAAAGCCGGGGAAGCAGGTTGCGCGCTTTCCGCGCAGCAGTCCCAGTCTTCCGAAAATCAGCGGAGCCGCGCAGATTGCCGCGAGCAAACGCCCGTCCGCCGCGCATTGCTTTACCGCGGCACAAACAATCTCGCTTGCATAAAGATTTTTCGTTCCCGGCATACCGCCCGGAAGAATTACACCTGTCATTTCAAAGCTGTCGATTTCGTCAGCTCTGATGTCGGTCTTTATCTCAACTCCGTGGCTGCCTGTTACGTATTCGCCCGCAACTCCGACAAGCTGCACGGGGATTTTTGCCCTTCTTATCACGTCAAGCGCGCCTATCGCCTCGGTTTCCTCAAAACCGTCGGCAAGGAACATATACAGCATCTTAATCACACCTCTGATAAAATTTTTATCTTCCAAATCCGTTTTTACGGGTCTGTTTGCGGTTTATAATTTTCAGTTTCCGCCGCACTTATTTCCGCTTTATCATCGGAATACGCTTTTTTGTCAGCGTTATTTCTGTTTCATTACCTCAATCATAAATTTCGGCAGCGCAACAAACCGAATCAGCCTTGACGGCTGTTTAAGACCTCTGTAGAGCCATTCAAGGTTGAGCTTTATGAATATCTCCGGCGCGCGCTTTGACGTTCCCGCAAAAACGTCCAAAGTTCCGCCGACGCCCATACAGAGCTTTACCTTCAACTTGTCCCGATTTTCCGCAATCCATTTTTCCTGTTTCGGCGCGCCGAGACACACAAGCAGCAAATCCGCGCCCGATTCGTTTATCTGCTCAACAATTTCCGCATTGTCCTCCGGCTTGAAGTAGCCGTTTCTTGTGCCGACAACACGGATTCCGGGGTACTTTTCCTCCATTTTCGCCTTTGCGGTTTCCGCAACGCCCGGCTTGCTCCCGAACAGAAACACTCCGTTTCCGCCCTTTGCCGCCTTTTCAAGAAGCGCGCAGGTCAAATCAAAGCCCGCCACGCGCTCCGGCACGGGGTCTTTTATCATTTTTGATGCGTAAACCACCCCGATTCCGTCAGCTGTACACAAATCCGCCGAGTTCAGTATATCGCGAAAGTCCGCGTCCTCGTGCGCCGCCATAACGATTTCCGGATTCGGCGTAAACACCGCGGAAACTCCGTCCGTATTCATAAGCCGTTCAAGCCTTTCAATAGCCTCGCCAAATGTGACCTTGTCCACATTTACGCCCAGTATTTCAACAGTATTTCTCAAAGTAACTACCCCTTTATTTCCGCGGCGCACAACAGTCGCCGCGCTATGTTAATGTTCCGCCCGTCTGTCGGGTACAGTGCAGCCGATAATCATACTCAATCAAGCTGCCAGTTGATTTCTGTCTCGCCCATTTCCCTAAGCAGTCTGTTTGTTTCCGCAAAATGCCCGCAGCCGAAAAAGCCGCCGTATGCCGAAAGCGGGCTCGGATGTACCGTCTCCAGTATTTTATGCTGAGGTGCGGTAATCAGTTTCTTTTTCTGACGCGCATTTCCGCCCCAAAGCAGGAAAACTATCGGCTTTTCGCGCTCGTTCAAAAGCTCGATTACCCTGTCCGTAAAGGTTTCCCAGCCTATACCCTTGTGGCTGTTTGCCTCGCCCGCTCTGACCGTCAAAACCGTGTTGAGCAGAAGTACACCCTGCTTTGCCCACGAGGTCAGCTCGCCGTGGGACGGCTGCTTTATTCCGGTTTCCGACTCTATTTCCTTGAAAATGTTTTTAAGCGACGGCGGCGGCTCGACCCCGCGCTTTACCGGAAAGCAGAGTCCGTGTGCCTGTCCCGCGCCGTGGTACGGGTCCTGACCGAGGATTACCGCCTTGACGTCACTGTACGACGTGTACTTCAGTGCATTGAAAATATCATACATATCCGGATATATCGTCCGCGTCTTGTATTCATGCGCCAGTATCCGCCGCAGCTTTTGGTAATACTCCTTCTCGAACTCGCCGGCAAGCAGCGCGTCCCACTCGTTACCTATGTTTACCATTGTATCTCCCCGCTTTTCATCATTTGTTAAACCTAAAGACGCGTTTAACCGTTTTTTCAAAATCAGTTGAACGCAAACAGACCTGTTTCGCCGCGTGCGGCTTGTTCATAGCAAAAGGCTTGCTCATATGCCGTATTTTCCGCTCTGTACCTTCTGCCTTTTGCGGTCTGTACCCCCGCCTTTTGCGGTCTGTGCATTTTTTACATCTCATTTTAGTATAAGAATCTCTTTATCTTCTTAGTCGACGTCTTTTCAAACTCCGTGTCACGGAAGGTTATATTTTTCACCTGCTTATGTGAAGGCAGGGTATCGTTAAGCGCCTGTACGTCCTTCTTTATGCGCTCCTTTTCCTCCGGCGTTTCTGTGTAGATTTCCGCACAGATTACATCGTCCTTACCGTAAACCATTACCTCGTTTACACCCTCGACATCCTCGATAACCGCCTCGATTTCCTCCGGGTATACATTCTTGCCGTTGCTGAGGATAATAAGGTTTTTCTGTCTGCCGGTTATGAAAATAAATCCGTCCTCGTCAACTCTGCCTATATCGCCCGTTCTGAACCAGCCGTCCTGTATCGCCTGTGCAGTCCGCTCCGGGTCGTTGTAGTAACCCATCATTACTATATCGCCCTTGACAAGCAGCTCGCCCTCGCCGTTCGCGTCAGGGTTATCCACCTTTACGGTCGTTCCCGGCACGGCAAGACCCACGCTGCCCGGCTTGGTTGCCTTATTTCTGCTTGTAGAAACTATCGGCGAACACTCCGTAATTCCGTAGCCGTTCATTATATTTATTCCGATGTCATCAAAGCCTTTGACATACTTCTGGTCAATCGGCGCGCCGCCCGAAATAATCAGGTTAAGGTTGCCGCCGAACGCCGCTATAATCGACTTAAAGAAAACCGGGCGCATATCGATTCCCACGCGGCGCATAGCGTTGCTGACCTTTATCAGCTTGCGCAGCGCGTCCGCCTTGCCCTGCTTTTCCGCATTTTTCCATATATTTTTGTAAAAGCTCTTCATAAACAGCGGCACAACCGAGATATGCCGCGGCTTCATCGCCTGCATATCACGCATAATCTTTTTAAGGCTGTTGTTTATATACACGCCGTGACCCCTCAAAATCTGACAAAGTACGGTCGCGGTAAAACCGAAGGTATGGTTAAGCGGCAGCACGCCGACCGTGCCGTCGCCCTCGTAGAAATTCCGCGAGCTGTTCACCGTATCGGACGCAAGGTTTCTGTGGCACAGCATTACGCCCTTGGGCTTTCCCGTTGTTCCCGAGGTATAAATAATCGCGCACAGCGCCTCGCGGTCAATTTTATTGTTCAGAAATTCGTTGCTTCCCGACTGCATAAGCGCCATGCCCTTGTCGATACACTCGCTTATCTCGCTTGTCAGAATATAGCGCTCCACGTTCGGCATATCCGGCTTTGCCGCCTCGACCGCCTCGCTCTTGCGCTTTGAGTAAACCACGGTTGTCGCGCCGCAGTCGTTCACAAGGTTTTTAAGCTCCGCCGCGCCAAGCTCCTTATCAATCGGAACAATGATGTTCGAGCCGTTCACCGCCGCAAAGTATGTCAGAATCCACTCGTAGCTGTTCTCGCCGTAGATTACTATCTTCTCGCCGTGAAGTCCTAAGCTGAAAAAGTACGTGCCGAGAGCGTCAATATCGTTTTTCAGCTCCGCAAAGCTGACCTTCACGTCACCACCGTTCCTGTCGAACATGAACGCGGTCTTGTCGTTGTATTTGTCCGCCGCGCAGTCAATAAGCTCTTTCAGGTCGTTTACCTGCGGCACCTCGTAATATGGATATTGATATTTGTTTTTCATGTCAAAACCTCACTAAATTTATTTTATAAAGTTTATTATTTCATCATAGCGGTCAAAATGCTTGTTGGGCATCGGAATCTCATCCTTCTCCGCATAGCCGAGCGCAACGCAGCCCATTATACCGTAACCGTCCGGCATTCCGAGCCTTTTAAGAAGCTCCGAGCCTTCCGCGCTGCCAAGAAATTTGTTAGCCATACATACCCAACAGCTGTCAATGCCCTGCGCCTTTGCCGCAAGCAGCATATTCTCTATTGCCGCGCCCGAGTTGGTGTGTGAATACTCGTTATTCAGGTCACCCGTCACCGCGATAACCGTCGGCGCGCCGTAAAACGGACTGAATTTCGGCATGGAAAGACGCATTTTTACATGGTCGTTCGGGTTTATTTTAAGAACGCCGATTGTTTTTTCGACAATCTCGTCAAACACATCCTTGCTTTGGATAACCGTAAGGTGCCACGACGGCTTATTAACCGCAAGCGGCGCGTACATAGCGGCCTCCAGAATTGTATTAAGCGCCTCGTCGCTTATCTGCGCGTCCGGCTTGAAGCCTCTTACCGACCTTCTTGTTTTTATTATTTCCATACATTCACTCATATATATCATTCCTTTCTTTATTTACTCAGTTTTATAAAATCTGTTCTGCTTTTGTAATCGCCCGCCTTTGGCGCGGCGGCTATTCCTTTTTGTACTTCTTTTCCGTATCGTATGACGCGACCTTCAATATTGCTCTGTGCAGCGAATCGCGCGACGTTCCCCACGGCTCGTCACGAAATTTGCAGTCAAATTTATTTATAAACCAAAGCAGCTCCTGTCTTACGCGCTCAAAGTTTTCGTTCTGTATTTTTTCGACTGTCTCCAAAAGCCCGCGGCGCGCATCAAGCCCGAGCTTATCCTCCGACATCGACACAAGCCTTTCAAAATCGCTTATACAAAAGCCTTTGCAGCCTTTCACCTTTTCCCTAAACTCCGGCTCCTTCTTCCAAAGATAGAAAAACGTATCAAAGTATCTGTCCATGCCTGCGTTTATTTTATCGCACACAAAGCATGACGAATCAAGACGTTTCACCGTTTCCGAAAGTCCGCTTTCCTCTGTTTTTTTGCCAAAAAGCGGTTTTTTCTTCCCGCCCTGCACAGCGGCTTTTGTGAGTGCGGTCATTTCCTTTTCGATTGCCGCCATGTGCGTACTTACCATAAGCGCAAGTCCCAGTCTGTTCTGCGCGTCGTACATCATTCTGTAATGCTCGCGGCAAAAGCCCTTTTCGTTTGTTATGTCGCGCACGTCCTGCTCCATGTATGAGGGACCCAAAACGTAGTCAAGCACATCGCGCTCCAGCTTTTCCCGCATTGCGCAGAACGGGCACTCGCTGTCCGCCATGAAGCCGTCGTTTACCGGTATTGTGTATATCTGTTCCTTCAAAATTGCACCTCTTTTACTCCGGCTTGATGTCCTGCTCTGTGTTTGTTATCATGTATTTTTTAAGATTGGGATAGACGCTGAAATTCACGATAAATCCCGACATACTTACAAATATAACCATCTCGAACAGCACATAAAGTATCCAGTAAATCAGCGGAGTACCGCCGGAAAGAGTCAGTCCGATATACGGTATACCCAGATGAATGAAAAGCAGTATAACAAGCACAAGAATATTCACCGGCAGCTTTCCGATTGCAAAAAGCAGCGCGTTTCTGTACAAATCCTTTAAA
Source organism: uncultured Eubacteriales bacterium (assembly GCA_900552305.1). GTDB lineage: Bacteria > Bacillota > Clostridia > Monoglobales > Monoglobaceae > UMGS1494. Next base: position 2,610 of record URZD01000027.1, on the reverse strand, counting down.
GAAAGGCGGAAGGTCACCATCATCGGGTATATGTAAAAGTGCATCATTGTATAAATAAATGCCATTATACATATAAGGTATTTAAGGTGCATAATTGCGCCCTGCGACCTTGAATAGAACAGGAATGCGATAATCATTACGGGCATTGCGACAACGTCAATCACCCACACGCATATCGCCTGTTTAAAGTTTTCCTTTGTGTACTGCCAAAAGTCGCTCCACAGCCACGCGTGCTCCTCGCGCGAGTAGTTGCGGAGTATATAGGTATAGCCCGCGGTTACAGGACCCATACCCCAAAGCACCGTGAACAAAAGGCACATCGCCGCGCGGATAATCACGTCAAGCAGTGCGATATTCTTCATAAACTCCGCGTTGCCTGTGTCCGGAGCAGAAAGACCCATTGCCGCCGCAAGTACGCCCGCGCTGTTGTTTATGAGTGTTGACGAAATAAGTCCCGATACCAAAAACACAACAATCAGCGTAGGAATACACGCAAGCAGATACAGCATATTTAGCTTGCACAGCCGCCAAAACTTTCTGAAAAACAATTCAAAGAAGGCAAATATGCCCCTCTTTTTTGGAGCGTCCTTGTCAACGCCCTTGCCCTCTTTTGTAAAATCACCTATACCGAAAAATCCTGCCATATTATTGTCCTGTACCTTTCATAGATTGTGTGCGGGCGTTGTTTTTCGTCCGCGGTTTCCTTATTTGTGTACGCCGCATTGCGGGTATGCCGCAAGAGCGCGCCTGTTTTTTTTATTAAATATTACGCACCGGGTCATGTCGCGCGGCGCGGGTGAAGGTATCACATTTAACCGTGCATCGCGGCTTAAAGTGCTGTCATTGTCATGACCGCACATGGAGGTGTAGTTCCTTTGCGTGTCGTATTCAGCCATATGGCGCGGATTAAAATGCCGCCTTTGTCATATGCCGCGCACAAAAGTGCATTTCTGCGCGCCGTATGAATCCCTGTCTGACGGGTTACGCCGCTTTGCTGTGCGTTTACACGCGGGTGGCTGTGCGTTTGCGCCGCGAGCGCGGGCATCCGCTCGTCATCTGTGAGCATATACCGTTATAGCTATACGCCGCACGGCGGCATGGCACGCTGCGGATTGTATAATCTCCGCTTTTAAACAGTTATAAGCTCCTTTATCTTTTGAAATTTCTTCTCGCCGATTCCTTCAACATTGAGAATATCCTCTATCGCCTTATAGCCGCCCATGCGGTTACGGGTTTCGATTATGCGTTCCGACATTTTTTCGCCGATACCCGGCAGTTTCATAAGTGTCTCTGCGTCCGCAGTGTTGATATTTATCTTTTCCGTATTCTCCGCCGCTGCCGGCGCGACGCTCTCTGCTGTATTTCCAACAGATGTCACATTCGCAGACGCGGCTGCCGCACTATCTGATGTACCTTCTGCAGTCTTATCCGCATTTTCCGTTTCCGCCGCCGGCTCGTCATAAACCGTGCTGTCAAGCTCGCCTGTGGTATATAGGACACCGTCTTCTACCGTTTCATAAACATCATTATTTTTATCCAATCCACTGTAGCCGATGATGTACATTTCTGCCACAATAATCAAAACGGGCAAGAACATCATCCGTCTGTAATTATTTGTGTTCATCGTTATGTCTCCCGGTTTGTCTTTTATCTCAAATTACAGTATAACACATTTGTTTTCTTAATACAATAGCTTTTTAAAAAGTTTAAGTATATTTTCGGCAGATTTCGCCGCGCGGAATATTTGCAAAAGCATATCCGAGCATAAAAATAAAGGCTGAGGGTATACGCCTATACCTTCAGCCTTTAGAAATTTTTTGGGATTTTAATTAATTTGTCAATATGCTGTCTATACTCCAAATTCTTTATTTTAAACACGAACTTCTCCGGCATTATTTTGCGATATTACCAATTTACTTGGTTGCGCAGCAAATCAGCCTCCTCCGATATTCCCTCTTGTTTATATTCAAGCCTGTTATTATTTTCTGATGATGCTTTCATACTTTCACAACCAATCAGCAATGCCGATAAAACCAGTACCCCCAATACCCAATATAGCTTTTTTATTTTATCCGTCATCTTCTTTTTTCTCCCTTTCTAATATTTTTCTTTATTTTAGCACATTATTTCTATAATGTCAATTATATTTATCATTAAAGATAATGAATTATCATAAATGATAAAATAAAATATATATGAGGTGATTACTATGAAAAAAGGAATGCATGACTTTCCAAACAGATTAAAAGATTTACGCAATAAATACGGTTATACACAATCTGAATTAGCAAAAAAGTTATCCCTTACAAGAGCAAGTGTAAACGCATGGGAAATGGGATTATCTGCGCCGTCCACACCTTTTCTTGTTGAACTGTCAATGTTGTTTCATGTTACAACCGATTATTTATTGGGGCTTGATGATTGTGTTACCATACGCACAGATAACCTATCGGAACGCGAGATAAACGCTATATTAAACACCGTAGAAGCCTTTTACGAGAATCACTCGAAATATTCAAAGAATAAATAATAAGCCTATTTCCCGAGGCGGCAGTGCGGCATACAAAAGCGGCATACAAAAGCGGCATACAAAAGCGGCATACAAAAGCG
>URZD01000026.1 GCA_900552305.1 uncultured Eubacteriales bacterium | reverse complement strand
GTATGAGTCAAAAGACGGTGTGAATATGTGGAATTGCTGGACATCGCCGTGGGCGCCGTATGCACAGCTTTGGAGTAATGGTTGGAAAAGACTCGGCGACGGAGAAGTGATTGGATACAACGGTGATACGCAAAAAAATTACAAGGGACTAAGAAACAATGTCTGGTTTGGAACTGCAATCGGCGGACCTGCCCCGGACGGATGGAAGATAGCGATCGTTCCTGAAGATGAAACGGCTATAACAAACGGAAGAACACCGTGGCTTTCAAAAGCGGTTATGTCGGCGGGCAGCTATACCAATATGCACAGACTTGCAAAAGGTTTTACGGCGCCCGAAGGCGGTATTATAAAAATAGGCTCAGACTATGACTGGAATAAAGAGGGCGATGATAATATCATTGCCGGCGTTGGTGTAGATCACGGAGCATATATTACTATTACAAGCAGCAAGGGCAATACCGTTTTGGAACAGACCGAAATGAAAAAGAACAGCGGTCTTGCAAATATGACTGAAATTGATATAATTGATGACGGCAAGCCGGCGGTACGTCTTGAGTATACATACAGTTCGTATTACAGAATAGAAAAAGGCGAAACACTGTATTTTACAGTTGGAAATCCGGACGGTAATGTGTTAGACTGGGCAAGCTTTGTAAGCTGGAATCCTATTGTTGAATACCTTGCTTATCAGCCGGAATATTCCGAGATTACCTATGACAGAAACGGCGCGAGTTTTAAGGTAACAAACGACCCGGGAATAACAGCGGATGATATTTGGGTTTTCTATGGTGATGAAGAAGAAAGGGTTACAAATTTCTCAAACAAAGACGGCTATATTACATTTGATTTTATCAACAAGCTCAAAGGCGGAATATCGTATGATATCGTCATTGATAAGTCAGTTGCAGTGAGCGGAGTTAATATGGCTGTAGGTAAGAACTATGAGGGTCTTACGGTTGACGCGGCAAACAATGTGTTTGAGCCTGTCCGGTATAAGGATAAAGACGGAAATGATCGCTGGGTAAACGATAACGTATGGGGCGCGTATTACCGTGTTTGGGGAAGTGAAAGCAGCCTTATGAAATCCGAAATACCGTTTTGGTCGGGTACGCCTACGGTTGGTATTCAGAATAAAGATGTGTACTTGGCAAATATAATGTCAATAGACAAAACCGCCTGGGTAGATGCTGCAAACGGCGACTTTATTCCGTTTGTCGGCGCAAAAATAATGTCATGCGGCGCAGGTACATACGGAAATCAGGGCTATAGCGTTTCAAAGGGTTTTACTGCACCGTATAGCGGAAATGTTAAGATTGAGCAAAGTAACCTTCTTGACGCAACGGTTAAAAATGAAATATGGAGTTCAAGCGGCGATCAGGAAGGCAATAACGGCTTAAAGATTCGTATTACAAAGAATACAAAAGACAATGTTGTAATGGATTATGTCAATCTTGACAAGACAAACAACGGACGCTATGTGTTTACTCCGTTTGAGGTTTATGTAAATAAAGGCGACGTACTCTATTTTGAGGTTACTACAAAGAACGACGGATATACTCAGGAATGGAAATCGCTTGTTCACTGGAACCCGGTTGTAACCTATACCGATGTTGCCATTAACGCAACGTTTATTGACGGCTCGGGCAACGCGCTTACAACGGTTGAAAATCTTCTCGCGGCTGATGGCGCACAGCTTAAAATGTCAGCGTTTGATGCGGCAAGGGATGTGTCGGGAACACCGATTATTGTGTTCTGCGACGAGAACGGCGCTCTTGTAAAGACTGTAATCGGAAATATGGTTAATCTTGAGGCTGTTTTGGGCAATACAACGGTGCAGCTCGGCAATTTGACAGGTGTTAATGCAAAAAGCGTTAAGGTTATGCTCTGGTCGGCTGACGGTACGCTTAAACCTCTTACCGGAGTTTTCGGAGAGCTTAACTAAAAAATGAAAACGGCAGTAAACACCGTTTTCTAAGCTGCAAAAAATCGGCTTGAAAAAGCTCCGCCCTGCCGACCCGCGGCAGGGCGGAAAAAGCCGGTTTAAAATATTACAGCGGGTGGAAAGGCTATGGAATTTATATGAAAAGAAGGTTTATGAGTTTGGTTCTTTGCTGCGGTATGCTTGCGGGAACGGTTTTCCCGACCGTTGCGGAGGACTTGCAGAATCCCAATTTGGACACGGAAAATACCCGGGTGACCGCTATGGAGTCCGATAAGGAAGAAACAAAGATTTCAAATACGGCAGACGGTATATTGCGGAGCGGTGAAGGTTCTTTTGATATAAATGAGCCTGTTTTAAACGAAGAAAATATGTCGGATGCCGAGGATGATGAAAATGCCGCGGCTGAATTTTCCGCGGAGCAGCCGATTGCGCTTTACGAGGCGCCTACGGATGAAAGCATGGTTTTTCGTGCGTCCGATTGCCTTGATACCAAAACGAACGCAAACAAATATTGGAAGGCATATTGGCGGTCGCGGGGCAACAGCGAAAACCTTACGATAGAAAATGGCACAGAGGTGTCAATGAAAAGAGCTGTAAAGCTGACGAGTAATGCAAACGAGGAAAAGGATTCCTCACTGCTAAGCCGTTCAAGCTGGAACGGCAGGGTTATGGACAGCCAGAATACGCCTGTTTCGGCGGGAGTATACCTTATGTCGCCGGGCGGACTTTGGTCAACGGAGTTTACCGTCTCAAAAGGCTTTACCGCGCCAAAAGGCGGCAAGGTTGAAATAACACAGGAAAATCTGTATAACAGCTCGGCTGAAATTTGGGGTACAAACGAGGCTGTTGGTTCCAAAATAAAGATAACAAAGGGTAGCTTTAAAAATACCGTGTGGGCGGGCGTGACGCTCAACTCCAAAAACGGCGGAATTTGCGATTTTAAGCCTATAACGGTATCTGTCGAGGAGGGCGAAACGATTTGGTTTGAGGTAACGCCGGAAAGTACATCTACCACCGAGTCGAACAAGTGGGTACACTGGAACCCGGTTATTACCTATAAAACGCTTGACCCGACTGTGCTTTCACTGACAGCAAGCTCGGACAATTTTGATACCGCACCGCTCGGACAGAGCTACAGTATTAAATATAAGGAAACGCTTAAAGCAATCAGTGCGGACAACATAGAAATAAAAGGAACGAAAAAGGACGGCGGCGCGCTTTCCGAAACTCCGTCCGTTGACAGCGTAACGCTTGCGGATAACACGGTTACCGCTACATTTGCGGGACTGGAGCGCAGCGCAAAATACACTGTTACTCTAAAAAATCTTGATTTTGACGGAATGGACACGTCGGAATATACATATTCGTTCACATTCGGCACAAAGGAGCCGCTCAGTTTTGAAGCGTACAAGGCGTCGGACAGCTACAACACGTCAAGCAACAGCGGCGCGGTCTGGAGATGGCAGTACAGGAACGATGATGTGCTTTATACCGACCTCACCTCGGTCGGATCGTACGGAAACGGAATGAGCGTAAAGATTGACGGCAAGGACTATTCGGTCGGAAAGTCATGGTCAACCACAGGCTGGTGGCAGGGCTTTGGTATCGGTCAGTATGTAATGATAGGCGGTAACCAGTCAAATGCGAGTGCGACCTCGACAGGTGAAACGGCGGTAAAAACATTTATCGCGCCAAGCTCCGGTTATGTTGAAATAACCGCGTGCGACCCGAGCGGAAACAGCAAGGTGTGGGGCGGAATATCAAGCAGCAACTCGACCGGCGCGTCACTTAAAATCTGCAAGTCGGATGCGGCTGACGAAACGGGCAAAGAAGCGAAGCAGCTATGGCCGGCGGACAACGGCGAGTTCAGATTCAAGTGGGACGCAAGCAAGCCAAGCAGCGGCGCTGAAGAAAACTTTGAGCCGCTCACGGTTGCGGTAAACAAGGGCGACAGACTATACTTTGAGGCAAGCTCTAAAGGCGCAAACTGGTGGGGTACAGCGGTTTACTGGGACCCGGTTGTTACCTATAAGGTAATATTCCCCGAAGCAACGGATATGAATTTTGAGGACGGCGGCACATATTCGCCGAACTTTGAGTACATTATGCGGTTTGATGACGAAATGGCGGATATTTCCGTATCGGACATAGTGATTGACGGCGGAGCTTATGTGAAGTCGGCGGGTACGCTCGGCATGGGCGACAAACTGGCGTTTAGCTTTGGCGGCATAAAGGAAAACACAAAATACAATGTAACGGTCGGCGGAATAAGATACGCGGCGGTAGAGGACGCGGCAATGTCAACAGAGTATTCGTTCAGCTTTACAAGCGGCAGAATTGTTGAAGCGGGCGAAATAACGCTTGACGGCGGCAGTTTGAAGGTTGGAAGAAACAAGATTTCCGTTCCCCTTAACAACAGCGCTGACGAAAAATGCAGCGCGGCGCTTATTGTCTGCGTAATGCGCGGAACGGCGGACGATTACGAAATTGAATCCGTTGAGTATATAAGCCGCAGCGACATAGGCGCAAGCGACAGAATCGAAACAACGGTAAACATTACCGACCTAAGCGATATACTTGTAAGGGTTATACCCGTTAATTCGCTTAAAAGTATGAAACCGTACGCAGAGGCGGCGGACTTCACCGCGTAGGCGGCGATAAAATCAAAGCAAAACGAAAGGAGAAACACATGACTGCATTTAAAAGAGCCTTGTGCGCGGCTTTGACTGTGACGTTTCTTACGACCTCGGCGGCAGTTCCGTCATTTGCGGAGGATACCGCGGCGGAAAGCAGCGACAGACCGTATTTCGGCACGGAACGCTGGATTGACACGCTTAAATTTCCCGACAGAAACACAGCGGTTGACGCGGCGGTTAAGGATGACGATATTGCAATTCTGTACAACGGACAGGCAATGGAGTTTGTGAATAAGCCGTACATAAAGGACAGCGAGATTATGCTCCCGATAAAGGAGTTTGTTGAAAAGCTCGGTTTTTTCATCGGCTACCAAAAGGAGTTGCCGATACCGGGCAAGCCGGCGGGTTACTTCGGGCGTGTGAACGCTGCGGATATGTCGGTTGAGCCCGGCAGCGGCACGGCGTATTATGACGATGTTCCGCTGGAGCTGACAACGCCGACGGTTGACGCGGGCAATGACGTATATGTTCCGCTGTATTTTGTTCAGTATATATACGGCTTAACGCTTAAAATTGACGGCGGCACGGTGAACGTCAGCCTTGAACGCAGAGTTGACGAGTCGGAGGTTGTACGGGAAGAAATCGACATCGAGGAAAAGGTAAAGGATATACAGGGCGAAAACCTTATCACATGGGAAAAAATGCTTGAAAACGGAAACAGCGGAAACCCGGGCGACCCGGTTGTGTCAAGGGTTGTCGACCTTGAGGGCGAGCCGTTTGATAAGGCGATAGAGATTGAGAACAACACAAAGGTTGAGGCAAGCTATTACAATCAGAAGAACTTTTCAAGTGAAATCCCGGTCAGCATAGGTGATATTCTTGTACTGACAGGCTGGGTAAGGTATACCTACTGCGTTGATGAGAGCGGCTTTGCGACAACTCACTTTTGTATAGAGAGCGAGGGCGACTGGACAAAGGCAATACAGACAAGCGACCTTCAGGTTGGAACAAAGTGGCAGAAGTTTGTCTATGCCTGCTCGGTTCCGTTCAACCGCGACACAAAGCAGGTAGGCTTTAAAATCCGCGTGGGATATAACTTTCAGCACCTTCAGTTTGCTGATGTAAATGTGGTAAACTACGGAAAGCAGGTAAAGCTGCGCGACCTTATGTACGTTGACGAGAGCGACCCGCCGCTTGCATACCGCGGCATGGAGGACGATGCGCTGTGGCGCGAGGAGGCTCTGCGCCGTATAGAGAAATACCGCAAGAGTCCGATTAAGGTTGTTGTTAAGGACGAAAACGGAAACCCCGTAAAGGACGCCGAAGTAGAGCTTAACATGACAAGAAACGAATTTTTGTTCGCGACCGAGCAAGATATACATACATGGGGCGAAAGAAAACGACGGTTTGTATACTATGAAGGACTTGAAAAATATTTCAACGGCTTCGTTTTCGGTAATAACTTTAAGCCGGGCGGAGACAGACAGGCGGCGGCGACAATGATAAACTTTGCCCGCGACTATAATATGTACCCCAGAGGCCATGTGCTTTTGTACGATTCATTTGGCATGACGCCAAAGAAGGCGTATACCGAGGAAGAAATAAAACAGATGGACTATGACCAATACTATGAGTTTTATATGAAGGAGGTTGCGGGACGAATTTCGCTGTTCGGCGACTATATACAGGAATTTGAACTGGCGAACGAGCTGCCCGACTACCGTGATGCAAGAGATAAGTTCGGCTGGGTGTTTGTTACCGACGTTTTGGAGGGCGCAAATGAGCTTTTGGGCGACGGCAGACTGAAAATGATTAACAGCACGGGCGTTTCGGGACAGGAAGGCGGCGTGGATTACGGCGGCGTATCGCTGAATAAAAAAACCTTTGATTCGCTGCGTGAGCAGGGGGTTGAGTTTAATGCGGTAGGCGCACAGGGACATTCAAGTAATAACCAGGATCCGGTAAACTATTATATTCAGCTTGATCAGCTTGCGCAGGGAGCGCAGTATGCGGGAAATACAGAGTATGATTTTGTTTCCGACCTGACCCGCGGAAGCAAGGAAGCGCTGCACAAGGAGGCTTGCCATCTTCGGGATTACGTACTTATGTTTTACAGCTATCCTAAGGCAACAAGCTTTACGGTTTGGGGACACGCGGACTTTTATCACTGGAGAAGAAAGGGTCCGCTCCGCGATATGACGTGGGTACCGAAATATGAGGCGGAGAAATACTGGATGGAGCTTGTCGAGGACGAATGGAAACCATATATTACCGGCAAGACGGGTGAGGACGGCGAGTTTAACGCAAGAACGCACCGCGGTGAGTTTGACGTGACCGTTACGGTCGGCAAAAAGACGGCACAGACAACCCTGAAATCCACAAAGGACGGTATAAACACCGTTACGGCGGTTGTCGGCAAGGACAAAGTTACGCTTGATACCTCGGAAAAGGTCGTAACCCTTGCGGAAAGGACCGAGCCGATTAATCTTAAGGAAATAATGATAAACGACAAAAACCATGACGAAACATACCGTGTGCTTGCGGAAAACAAGGTTAAGGCGGCGGCAACGGAAGGCGGACGGGACGGAAGTTTCCTTCTTGATTCCGAAAACAATATGCCGTGCGTTTTAAACGGTACGGGCGACGCGCTTATTCTGGAGCTTGGCGAGCCGCGGCGAAAGGGATATGTTACCCTTGACTGGCTTGACGGCGGCAAGTATGTATATAATGTTGAGATTTCGGAGGACGGAAAGACATGGGAGAAAATAGCCGGCAAGGAAAGTGGCGACCATGACGTTATACACTTTTTCTACCCTGAGAACGAGCCGAAAAACATCAAGTATATACGGATAAGCAGTGCGGACGGAAAGCTGATTGCGCCGGTGCGCGCGGGTGTTTATCCGGTACGGTATTATGCGGAAAAGAACTGAGAAAACGGAGAGGAGCTTATCAATGAAAAAATATTTTCTTATACCGGTGGCGGCAATGTTGCTGACATCGACCGCGGCTTTTGCAAAGACTTCGGTTGTGCCGTCGGTTGACGCAAATAATCGCGTGACGGTTACGGTGAAGTCGGACAGCGGTGCGGAAAACATATACAGTATCTTGGTTATGAAGGCCGGCGAAAAAGCGGAGGATAATACTGACGCGGCAAGTATTTCAAACGCCTACAAATTTGAAACTGTCAAGGGTACGGAGAAAGCGGAGCTTTCGTTTAACGTAAAGTCAACCGACAAGCGCGGCTTGTATCAGGTGATTACGGGAGGCGGCGAGCTTGACGGAAACGTGACCTACTTTGCGATACCGGAGGACAGCGTTCGCGCCGAGGCTTTGGCAAAGCTTAACGCCGCGACTGCGGGAACGGTTTACGGCGTGATTTCCGAGTACAATAACAAAGTTTGGGTTATTGACTTAAGCGATGCAAGATATACCGCGGACAGCGGAAATGTACTGAAGAGTTTTGTAAAGACCGCAAACGGCGGATTGAAATCCGGCGGAGACGCGGAAAAGTGCTTCCGTATCGCGTGCGCACTTTCCGAGATTCGCCGCGCGCCTGCAAACGAGCTGCTCGGATTGCTTAACTACCATGCGGAGGAGCTTGGAATGACCTACAGCGAAGCAGTAAGCTCAGGCGAGGAAAAGGTTATGACCGCGTTTACTTATCTTGTGGCGGACGCGGACAAAAATCCGATAAACAGCCCGGCGCAGCTTGACACGGTTTTGAAAAGAGCGGAGGCGCTCGGAAAAGTCAATGCCGCGACGAGAAAGGATATGCAGCAGGTAATCGAGAAATACGCGGCAGAGCTTGAAATCAGTACGGCAGGCGACTATGCAGCGCTTGATAAGTACGAGATTGTAAAGCTGCTTGTGAAGGAGAACGGCAAGGACTACACAACGATAAAGGAGTTTGGCGACGCGTTTGCCGCGGCGGTTAAGGCAGTCAAGGACAACGCCAAAAAGCCTGCTAACACGGGCGGCGGAGGAAGCTCCGGCTCAGGCGGCTCGGGCGGCGGTAAGTCGGTCGGAATTGCGCCGAATCTGAACGTAACGGACCCCGGCTCGGCGGTCGGCACAAAGGGCGAAAAGCTGAGCGAATATTTTGACGATCTGGAGGGCAGCCGCTGGGCGGTAAGCTACATAGACTATGCCGCGCACAAGGGGATTATAAACGGCGACGGCAACGGAAAATTCCGTCCGGACGATTCGATAAGCCGCGAGGAATTTTTGAAAATCGCAATAGAGGCTCTGAATATAGGAAAAGGCGCGGAGCTGCCGCCGATGACGCTCGGCTATACAGATGTTACGGAGGATGACTGGTTTACGGAATATGTTAAGAAGGGCATTTACTACGGAATTATAAACGGAATCTCCGAAACGGAGTTTGGCGCGGGCATGGCGCTCACACGTCAGGACGCGGCGGTAATACTTATGCGGGTGAAGGAAACGGCAAAGCTGGCATTTGCGGACGCGGCTGAGGAAACAGAGTTCACTGACGGAGCTGAAATCGCAGGATATGCGAAGGATGCGGTTGTAAGGCTGCAAAAGGCGGGAATAATCAACGGTTACGAAAGCGGCGAGTTCCGCCCCGAGGGCGGCATAACCCGTGCCGAGGCGGCAAAGCTGATTTATATGACGCTGAAAAGCGCAGAAAAATTATAGAGCGGAGGTTAAAAGCGAATGAGAAGAATAACGATTTTTTTACTTGCAGTTATGCTTGTACTGACAAGCATAAATCCGCTCTGTACGGCGGCAAAGACGGTGAACGGCGATACGGAAACGGCGTCAAAGGCGGCGGTATTGACCGAGCTTGGAATTTTGAACGGCTACACGGCTGAAGCGGACGTTACAAAGTCAATGGTTGACGCGGCGGTCAGAAAGGTTATCGGAACAGATACGGTTTCAATAAAGTTCTTCGGCAGCGATTACCACGATTCAACGATAACTGCGGTGCAGACCTCGGCAATCATGCTTGACATTGCGGGTTATACAAGCTATATCAAGGCGCTGCTCGGCTCATACAGCGACAATACAATCTACGGGTACGCTAAGAAAATCGGCGTTTTGAGCGGAGTTTCGGCAAAGGCGGGCGACAGCCTTAAAATGGCGGACTTTGCGGCAATGCTCTATAACACCATGTTTGACGTAGACCTTATGGAAGCGGTAGGCTGGTCGGGAGTTGTGGAATACAACATCCGCGAGGAAATGACGGTTGCGTACAAGTATATGGGACTTCTGACCGTTGAGGGCGTTGTGTACGGCGCGGGAAAGCTGAACATGACCACAGCGGGCGAGCTTAATGACGAGAATATCAGAATTGACAATATTGAGTATACCTACAAGAAAATTGACGACCCCGAAACGATTGTCGGCAGGTATGTTAAGGCATACATGAACGAGGATGCGGGGAACAGGATAATGGCGCTCCGCATTTTGGAGAAAAAGAATAACGTACTTGAATTGGAAAGCGACGATATTTCGCTTGACTCGATTACCGAAAGAGAGATACCCTATTACAATGCAAGCGACCGCGAGATGAAGGCAAAGCTGTCCGCAACGGTAAACGTGATTTACAACGGCGAGCTTGTACCGTTCTTTGCAAGAGAGGATTTGAAGGCGGACGACGCGTATTATACCCTTATTGACAGCAATGACGACAATGTATACGATACGGTTATAATCAACAAATATACGCCGATTCTTGTATGGCGCGCGAGCAACGGCAAGGTTTCGTACACGGTGGTGGACTACAACAACAATACCTATAACTTTGACGATTTCTTCCGTGACGGCTATCCGTTCTTGGAGGAGAGCGGCGATACGGCAAGCTGGCGCGATGTCGGTCAGTATGACATACTCTCTTTAAGACAGACCAAGACAGGCGAGTATAACAGAATTATACACAATATAAAGAAGGTAAACGGAACATATAAAAAGAGTCGCAGTGACATGAAGTATGTCACAATCGGCGATACGGAATACAAGACGACAAAGGAGTTCCGTACAAACAGCCTTATGATTTCAAAGGTTGCGGTCGGTGACGAGGTTTCGGCATTCTTTGACGCGTTCGGAAGGATTGTCGGCGCAATTCCGTATTCGGACTCGGAGGAATATGCCGCAATAATGAATTTCAGTAAGGGCGGTGACCTCGGCGGCTATAAGATTAAATATCTGTCGGAAAGCGGGAAGGTTGTAATCGGAGCAATACCGAGCAGCTTTACGCTTAACGGAAGTAAGGTTACGGCGGACGCGGTAATCGGAAACAAGTCCAATTTGCTTTTTAGTTCGGACGGCAGCGTTAAGGAGCAGGTAGTGAAGATTAAGTCGAATGCCGAAGGAAAAATCAAGAGCATAAAAACGGCTGACGAGAGCAAGTTAGGACTCAGCGAGTACGGAAACGAGGACTTTACTCTGAATATTGATTCCACAAGCGCCTCGATGAATGTCGCAACCGTAAACGGCACGGCAGTAGTTGACAGTAAGTTTTTGTTTGATACGGACACTATGAATTTTATCGTAGTGCGCGACAGTGACGAAAGATGCGAGGTTTCGACCGGTAAACCGAACGAACATTTTAAAGGGAAACTGTATAATATCGATTCGGACTATCATGTAGGTATTTCGGTCAGGTATGTAAACGAGGAAAACCTCAACCGCGAATGGGTAAACGTAAACAGTACGGTTTATGTTGTGGAGAATACCGGGGTTATAGCGCATCCGCATAAGGAAGGCGAGCTTGCCTATGCGGTTTATGCGTGGAATAACGACGGTATGGGCAACATAGAAAAAAGAACGCTTATCTGCGAGGACGGCGACTACACCATGAACACCAACCTTTACAACTGTATGGCGTGGGTATACGGAAATAACCGCGGCTCATCGGGCGGCCCGCTGAAGGACGCGCTGAAAAAAGAGGTTGAGGAGAAATGGAAAACAACAAAATGGAGCGAGCTTCCGCCGGGCAGCGTTATTTCGGTAAATCAGAACAACGGTATTGTTATAAACTTTACCATTCAGTATCTGGGCGGCTCCGATACGGTGTTCGAGGCGATTGAGGACAACACGATAAACGGCGCGGTTATGGTCGGCGACTGGGGCTACGGCGTTACAAAAACAATGTTTATGGGTCCTGCACTCCATTCCTACGGCGTAGTTCAGCAGGTAAACAGGTTCGGAATTGTTGTCAATAACCACCTGCCGAGCGAGACCGAGGGCGGCGCGGCTGCGTTCCCTGTTGCGGATTGGAACAGGACGATTCCGCTTTCGGCTAATAAAACAATATATATTTTCGACAAGAATGCCCGCGACGAGTCGATAACTCTGGCGACGACTGCGGATATAGAAACCGGTGATAAGGTATACATGAGACATCTTATAGGAACGGCGGATATGATAGTTGTCTACAGATAAGAACAGGAGGCGGCTTTGCATATGAAAAAGAATATAACGGGAGCAATCACCGTACTGGCAATGGCAGTTCAGCTGTTATGCGGCGCCGGCGTATATGCGGAGACGAAAGAGGAGCAGGCTGCGGCTGCTCCTTCCTCGTATACGGCGGAAAGCTACGCGGCGGACAGCTATATTGATTATGATAATAATGAAAATGACATTTGGAAGCTGTATTACAGAAAGCAGTGGAATGACGACGAGAACACTCCGTTTACCCCGGAGCAGAAGAAAAAAATAGATATAAGCTATGGCTTTGGATGGTCAAATTATGCGTTTATGGTAAACCCTGACGAATGGATAAGCCCGGTCGACGGCAAAACGCCTGCATATATAAGCAATACGCATATAACAACCGGGCATTGGAACAACCAATACACAATGACAAAGGGGTTTACCGCACCGAGGGACGGTGTCGTGCGCGTGTATAACGCTGCGCCGCTCAGGTCGGTGGACTATGTAGACGGAGAGAATCACAGCGGGGTATATATAAGGATAACCCGAAACACAATTAAAAATGCCGTGCTTGACTATACGCAAATTGTCAAGGGTGAGAAAAACTGTACAACCGACGAAAACAATATAACAACCTACAGTATGGAGCCGTTTGAGCTTGAAATCAAAGCGGGAGAAACCCTATATTTTGAGGTAAGGGATAAGGATTGCAAGACAAGCGCATGGACGGGAATCGTGCAGTGGAATCCCTGCGTCAGCTACATTTCTGAGGAGGATTACGAGCTTCCGGAGTCGTACCGAGCATCGGATTATTACACAAAAGTTTCGGCGGAAAACGGACCGTGGGCGTGTCAGTATTACACAAACGGCACAGGCTATGCGGATATGAAACAGACGTGCGGCTGGGTTGCCGGACATTCGGATGACGGAACAGGTCAGGGAACGGCATGGATTGAGCAAGACGGAAACGGAAATTATATAGCGCTTTCGGCTGCGGTCGGAAAATACTACATGAATCCCGAAAGAAACGTCGCGGGGGAGTATGACCCAAAGGTTACGGTGAGGGCGGTCAGGACGTTTACCGCGCCGCATTCGGGCAAAATAACGGTTACCGCCGATGACGGAAACGGAAACAGCCGTATTTTGGGAACGTCAAAATCATCAGAGGGTGCGTATGTACGGGTTATGTACAAAGGGCGCATGGTATGGCCGATGACCTCCGGACTAAACGGCGAGAGAATCCCCGCGGGGGACGGTACAAATGCCGGTTATCTTGACGTTGACGCGTTTACCCTTGACGTTAAAAAGGGGGACAAAATTTATTTTGAGGTGCATAACGGCAGAATTTTCTATAATTACTGGGAAAAACGTACCTATTGGGACCCTGTTGTAACCTATGAACGGCGCAGCTGTTATGCGGACAGTGTTACGGTAAAAGATTCGGAGGGCAGAGAACTGAACGAATTTGACGCGGTTGTCGCAAGTGGCAGCTGCCCGGGCAGCGCACGCATAAAAGCCGTGTACCGCGATTTGGGTGACGTTACGCTTATGGCGGCAATCTATGACGCGGAGGGCAAGCTGGTTTCGGCGGGATATGATTATGCGCAGCTTAATATGGATGACTCAAAAAACTTCAGCATAGACCTTGACGGGACACAGGCTGCGGAGGGCGGCTGCATAAAGCTGTTTGTGTTCGACAGTGCAAAGAACATGATACCGCTCAGAATAAGCGATGCAAGCGGAGTGCTGATGAAGGCAGACGACAGTAATATGCCGACGTATACGGATGTAAGCGGTGAGTTCTGTGTGCCGTATACAGGGGTTTTGAAAAGGAGTGACGGCACGGGCATTGCGGTCACTGCGGGTGAAATTCTGAGCTTTGACAATGCGGAAACTCTGCACTACACATCGCTGCGCGAGGATACGGTTACCGTAAACGCTATTACAAGGGAAACAGACGGCGTGCTGATGTTCGAGGCGAACAGTTTTCTGCGCGGACTTGGCGTGACGCCGCAAAGAAACGGCGATTATATCACCGGTACCTTTAACGGTGCGGAAATAAAAATACCGCTCAGCGGTGACGTCGCATATTATGACGAGGTTAATATAGAGCTTGACGCGCCTATTTTGGCAGACGGTGACGGGGTGTATGTATCGGCGGACTATTTCGACTGCTTTTACGGCGTGACGGTAAACGGCAGCGGAGCGACTGCGACGGTTTACAGACCTAAGCAGACGGTTGATTATGACAAGGTGCTGAGTGAATTGCCGAGCGGCGAGAGAGTTGTTGACGGCGACGCAATTTATGATATAAGCGCCGGCAGCGAGGGCAAGTACGAGATGAAGGCGTACGATACTCCGGACGGAAAGTTTGACAGGGTGCTGAGGCTGACAACAGAGGAAAAGCCGCTGACATCATATTCATACAGAGCGGGAGGACCCAAGACACTGTGCGACTATTCGCGCGGCGACGTGCTTGTAATGTCGTTCTGGGCAAGGGCGACAAGGATAACCGACGACACAGGAGCGGCATATGTCGGGGTTACACTTGAGGAGTCTCAAACGTGGAGAAAGGATTTTTCATCGGATGTGCAGGTTACCTCCGAATGGAAGAAGTATTATATTCCCGTGGAGGCAGGCGCGAATGTAGCGGCAGGGGGTGCGTGGCTTGGGTTCCATTGCGGTTTTAAACCTCAGACAGTCGAAATAGCGGACTTCTCACTTTTGAATTACAAGAAAACGGTTGAGCTCACGCAGCTGAAGGATATAGAGAAAACAGATACTTATAAGGGAAGGGAAAAGGACGCGCTTTGGCGTATACAAGCGCAGAAACGTATAGAAAAGTACCGTACCAACGAGTTCACGGTAAAGGTTACCGATTTTGCGGGAAACACATTAAGCGGTGTGAGCGTTACCGCAGAGATGACAAAGAGTGCGTTCATGTTCGGCACAGAGCAGGCGGGATACGACAATGCAAAGATCAGTCCGTACATAAAAAAGTATTTCAACGGAATAACCGCAAGCTATGCAAAGCTGGGGATGTATAATGAGCAAAATGTGACGAATGTGCTTAATTTTGCAAAGGAGAACGGTATGTCAAGCCGAGGTCATGCGCTTGTATACGACCATCCGATATTTATGTGGAATGAGAACTCTGCGGAGTGTCAAAAGTGGGATATGTACCGAAATGTATGGACAACATACAAGACCTATGATGATGCGAAAAATAAGTTTGACGATTATATCAAGGACAGAATGAACAAATTTCAGGGCTTTACGCAGTGGGATGTGCTTAATGAGCCTGACAGCGTATATGCGTACAGGCAGAGGTTTGGAAACGAGTTTGCGGCAGAGTGGTTTAAGACGTTCAACAGCGTGGCAAACGGCTCCAAAGCATATATAAACAGCTGTACGTTCAGCGGTTATCCTTCACAAAACGGAAGTGCGCAGAATTTTGCGGATTTGATTACAAGTCTTAAAGAGTGCGGGGCGCCGATAGACGGCGGCGGAATACAGTGCCATCTTCGCGGGCTTATTTACCCTCAGACGTTTTATAATCAGGTTGACGCCGTTGCAAAGACGGTTGACGAGGTATCGGTTACGGAGTTTGATATACAGGCGATGACCTCGGATAACCTTGTAAAACAGGAGGACGCGCCGCAGCTGGAGAGCGATCTTGTTCGTGATGTTTTGACGGCGGTTTACAGTAACCCAAAGGCGGTAGGCTTTTATGTGTGGGGAATATGCGACAGAAATCAGGATCACGGATTGCTGCTTGACGAGGACTACAACGAAAAGCCGACTCTTGAGATGTGGAAAAACCTTGTTATGGGCGAATGGAGAACAAAGGTTTCGGGCGTGACGGACGGAAACGGCGAGTTTACATTCCGCGGACATCTCGGCGATTATGATATAAGCGTTTATACGGACAGTGCGCAGAAGGCAACGAAGTCATATACATTGACGATAGATAAAAAAGGCTATGCCGAGGCAAAAAGACGGGGCACGAAATATGTGTTTATGAATTAGACCGAGATAAGTCGGCTTGTAAATAAGTAGTATAAAATATGTAAAAAAGAGTATGAGCGAAACGATGCGCTGTTCCGCCCGTCAGTCATTTTGGACTGACGGGCGGGGAAACGGGTCGGAAGTCGGCTCATACTTTTTTTGCTATTGTTTTTCTTGTTACAAAATTTTTCGGATTGTAACGCTTTTATTGTAAACCTAAAATGCGAGAATAACATCGGCGAATGAATATTTAAAGAAAGATAAACTGAAAATCATAACCACCCGTTGGACGGGTGGTTCAGACTGTAGACAAACACCTCAATATATGATATAATATAAATATCAAGAATTGAGGGGTTTTGTTATGTATGAAAAAAGAAAAAGACAAGAAAAGCAAGGACAACTTCATAT
>URZD01000025.1 GCA_900552305.1 uncultured Eubacteriales bacterium | reverse complement strand
TGAGTATATTAAGTCCCTGCCGTTTTCTTGCACAGACAGGCACAACCGGTATACCGAGCATCTCCGGAAGGCGGTGCAGGTCAATCTCCATGCCGCGCTCCTCCACAATATCCATCATGTTAAGCGCAAGCACAACCGGCTTTCCAAGCTCAATCAGCTGTAGCGTCAGATACAGATTACGCTCCAGCGCGGACGCGTCCGCAACGTCAACAATGACGTCCGCCTCACCGTCCAGTATGTACCGCCTTGAAAGCATTTCCTCCATTGTATACGAGGTCATAGAATATATCCCCGGCAGGTCAACGAGCTTGTAGCGCGTATCGTGGTACATCATCGTACCTTCCTTTTTCTCGACCGTAACGCCCGGCCAGTTCGCAACCTTTAAATTTGCGCCGGTGTACGCGTTGAAAAGGGTTGTCTTGCCGCAGTTTGGGTTTCCTATAAACGCAACGCTTATATCTCTTTGCTGCGCAGCCGCGCCCGACCGCCGCACCGTTTTTGCCGCAACGCTATCTGCCGCTGTGTCAGCCGTTTTTATTCCGTTCATCACATCTCACCCCCTACGATTATCCCCTCGGCAAACTCCCTGCCGATTGCAAACCGCGTTCCGCGCACACGTATTATCATTGCGCCGCCGCGCTTTTTGTTCATTACGGTAACTGCTGCGCTGCCCGTCATTCCGAGAATTTCAAAACGCCTTCTGACATTTGTTTTAAGATTTATTCTGTCAACCGTATATGTTTTTCCTATCTGTGTTTCACTGAGTTTCAACCTTCCGCCCTCCTGTTTTCAAACGCTATCAGCCGCGGCTGACCTCCATAATAAATTTTACGCAGTCACGCATGGCGTTCGGCTTGCCGAGAAACGCCACCGTCTCGCCTATCGTTTTTCTGCGCTCCGCATTGTTGAACATCTGATAGATTGCCTCGTCAATCGGGAATGTGGAGCTTACCTTCATTGCCGCTCCGTTGTTTAGTAAAAATTCAACGTTTCTGTCCTCCTGGCCGGGAATCGGATTAGCCATAATCATAGGCAAGCCCTTCGCAAGCGCCTCGCTTGTGGTAAGTCCGCCCGGCTTTGTCACAATACAGTCCGCCGCGTCCATGAACAGATCTATCTTGTCACTGTAGCCATAGTTGTACACAGGTCTTGAAAACTGCATACCGTCAATTTCGTTTTTCAGCTTTTCGTTTCTGCCGCAAACCGAAATAATCTGGAACTCTATATTTGACTTGTCCAGCTTTTCCATCAGCGCTGCAACCTTGCCGTAACCCATACTTCCGCTCATAACCAGAACCGTCCGCATATCGGCAATGCCAAGCTTTTCTCTTGCTGTCTGTTTGTCCGTCCTTTTTGCAAATTTAGGATTTATCGGAATCCCTATCGGCACGATTTTTTCCACGTCTATCCCGCGTTTTCGCGCCTGATTCGTCAGCATCTCGTTAGCCGTTATATAGTAGTCCGCGGTCGTGTCCTCCCAGTACGGATGTATGGTAAAGTCGGTAATTACGCCGACCGTTTTAATCTTTTTATCGATTTTGTCCGAAAGATAGTTCATCAGTATCGCCGCAAAAACGTGGGTACAGACTATCACATCGGGCATATACTCGCCCACAAGCCTTACCAGCTTGCCCGAAAGTATCGTGTTGGAAATCTTTATAAATTTGCTGTCCTTGCCCTCCAAATCTCGTTTTTCCGCCAATCGGTACACCTTTCCGTATACCTTTGGCAGCTTCTCTGCCGACATCAGATAGCCGTAGGAAACCGACTCCTTCAAAACAGGATTGATATATTCAAGCGCGTCAAGGTAGAGCGCCTCTGCGCCCTCGCTTTGAAGGTATTCGCAAAGCGTTTTTGCAACCTGATTATGTCCCTGTCCTGCCGTAACCGTTAAAATAAGAACCCGCATTTTTTCTCCGCCTTTCTTTATTGTTACTCGTTCAACCCATTATGCGGCGGATTTTACCGCCGCCGGGAAAACTCAATTACATTTCCACCGCCGTGCCGCACTCCAGAAAATAGAGATAGCACTCATCAACCTGCCTTCCGAGAATCTCCGAAAGACCCTTTTTATAGTATTTCATCTGCACTCTGTAGCTCTCTGCGCGCTGCCTTGCCGCTGCCGCGTCCTTCACTTTGTCCGTCTTGTAATCAAGCAGGATTACCCTGTCGCCCTCCGTGAAGAAGCAGTCAATCGTTCCCTGCAAAAGTACGGGTGCGCTGCTGCCGTTGTGATACAGCTCGTCCGCGCTTGCCGTGGTGTAAAAGCTGAACTCCTTTTCCACGCGGTCCGCCGCGCACATTCTTTGTCCAAGCTCGCCCGTAAACAGCCGGCACACGCTCTCCGCGTCAACCGCCGCAGCCTGTTTTTCCGTGATTACGCCGCCGCGGCACATCTTTGAGAGCAGTCCGCGCACGTCCTCCGCCGTGCGGATTTTCTTTTCGTCCGCATACTGAATCACAAAATGCACCACCGTTCCGCGCTCCGCTCCGACAATTTCCTCCGGCTCGGAAAGCGTCTGCGGCTCCAGTCCTTCAAGCCGCGGAACGTACTCACCGTCCTCCGTCTGCATACGCTTTGCCTCGCTTACCGATACCTTTACCGGAATCCCGCTCTCCGCAAGACCCGGATATTCGTAGTCAAGAATCTCCTTAATTTTGTCGCCGCAAAAAGCCGCGGCGTTTTCCGCGCCGCCCGCGTCCTCCGCCGCGGTGCTGTGCGCCGCAAGCGGAATTTTTGCCGCGTTTTCGTATATAAATGTCTTTAGTCCGAACTCCGCGCCGCCGCGGATATTCACCGCCGCCGCACCGCAGAAATCGCGCATATTCTCCGCGCCCCTGTGTGGGAAAAGCGCCGCTGTCAGCCATTCAAAACAGTTTTCGCAGCCGCGTACATACGATTCAAGCGCCCTGCCGTTTCCGTCAAGCAGCGGCGACCGCCACTTTTTTGCTCTCTCGTCCACCGTGGAAATTATTATCAGCTTTTCCCGCGCCCGCGTCAGAGCGACATACAAAACCCGCATTTCCTCCGACACAAGCTCCGATTTAAGCCGCATTTTTACAAGTGTGCGACTGATTGTGGGGTATCTGACCCGCCGCTTTGCGTCAACATAATCCATGCCTATACCAAGCGACTCATGCCGCAAAACCGCGGGTTTTAAGTCGTCCGCATTGAATTTGTGACAAATATCCGCAAGTATTACAACCGGGAACTCCAACCCCTTTGACTTATGGTCGCTCATGATACGCACCACATTGTCGCCCTCGCCGAAGATTCGGGCGGGAGTCAGGTCGCCGCCGCTTTTTTTCACCGTTTCTATATAGTTCATAAAGCTGAACAGTCCGCTCAGCTTTGTATGTTCAAATTCCGCCGCACGCTCGTAAAGCAGGCGCAGATTTGCCCGCCGTTCCTCACCGCGCTCCATTGCTCCGGTATAGGCATAGTAGCCGTACCCGTAATAAATCTCGTGTATCAGCCTGTCCACGCCCAAAAAGCCCGACATTTTACGAAGCTCGTCCAAATCGGCAAGAAATCCCGCCGCCTTTTCGCACCCCGAGTCGGCTGACTCCTTAACCGCACCGTAAAAGTCGCATTTTCTGTTTGCGCATCTGATTTCGGCAAGCTCGTCCGGACTGAATCCCCAAATCGGCGAACGCATTGCCGCAATCAGAGGTATGTCACACCTCGGATTGTCCACCGCCCGGAGTACGGACATCACCGTCAGCACCTCCGGCGATGACAGATAGCTCTTGCCCACCTGCGTATATACCGGTATGGAATATCGGCTCAACACCTCCTCAAAAATCGGAGCCGCCTTTTTCGGACTTCGGATAAGAATTACAATGTCGCGGTACTCCGCGGCGCGGCACTCGCCGGTGTTTTTGTCGTACACCGTAAATTTGCCGTCCGTTATATCGCGTATTCTCTTTGCGCACAGCTCCGCCTCAAAATAGGTTTTGTCCTTCCCTTCAAGGCACTCGGGAACGGTTTCGCCGTCCGCAAGCTCGCCGCCCGCGCAAATTAAGTGCAGCTCCGTGTCCAAAGCCGCCGCGTTTTCGGGCACGGGATAATACTCCGCGCCAAAGCGCAGATATTCCTCGTCCGTGTAGCTGACATCGCCGACCGCGCGGCTCATTATTCCGCCAAAGATATAGTTTACCGCGTTGACTATTCCCTCGCGGCTGCGGAAATTCTTAAACAGCCGTATAAGGCGTCCCGCATTCCTTTCCGTACCGTACGCCGCGTACTTTTCCGAAAACAGTGCGGGTACGGCGTTTCGGAACTTGTATATGCTCTGCTTTATGTCGCCGACCATAAATATATTTGTATTGTCCCGCGACACCGCGCGGAATATTGTGTCCTGTATGTTGTTTGTGTCCTGGTATTCATCGACAAGGATTTCGCGGTATTTGTCACGCAGCGCAAGCGCGGTTTCGGTAGGATTTCCGTCCCTGTCCGCAAGCAGCCGCAGCGCCTCATGCTCCAAATCGTTAAAATCCACCAGACCCTTGCTGTATTTGTTCTTTTTATACGCTCTTTCAACCGTCAGAATAATATTTTTAAGCGTCCTCAGCATGGGATAGCACTCCGCAATCCGCGCCGCCTCTGTCTCTCCGTCGCGGGCAAACACTCCCTGAAGCTCCTTTACCGCGTCCTTTGCTTCCTTGCGCAGCGACTGAATATACTTTTGAATACTCTTTGTTTCGGCATCCGTGTTTCTCGGCGTTGATGCTATCTTGTCAAACGCGATTGAGTATACGGCGCGCCTTATGCCGTCATATGTGTGCTCCGCGCCCTTCATCACTCCGAGTACATATGCCGACTCGCGGCGGAAAAATTCGCAGTACGGATGCTCATCGCCGAGCAGACTTTCCGTGCGCTCGCATATTACCGAGTACACGTTTTCAAGCTCCGCAGTATAGCGGTCAAGCAACTCCGCCGCCGCGTCCTGCCATGCGCTGTCAAGGCTGCCCTCCTTCGCGGTGCGCCTGTACATTGCTGCTGCGCCGCAAAGCCACGCCGCGGGATACGGCATACTCTTTGCAAATTTCAGCGTTGAGATAATGAGCGACCTTAAATCCGAATCGTTTTTCAGTCCGCCATAACCCATAACAAGCCGTTCAAACGAGCTGTCTCTGTCTATGCGGCTGTAGTACCGCTCTAAAACGCTGTCTATCGCGTCTGAAAGCAGCATTGTGCTTTCCTCGTTTGAAGCGGGTACAAAATCAACCGGCAAATCGGTCAGATGAATGTTGCTTTTCAGCACGTTAAGGCAAAACGAATGTATTGTGGAAATATCCGCAGAGTTCACCATTATGCTCTGCTTTTTAAGATGTCTGTCCTCCGGGTTTTGCTCCAGCGCCGAACGTATCGCGTTTGCAATTTTATCGCGCATCTCGCTCGCCGCCGCGTCCGTAAAGGTCAGAACAAGCAGCTCGCCAATGTCGGCGGGGTTTTCGTTTTTTGTTCCGTCAGCGCGCATCGGACTGATAAGCTCGATTATGCGCTGCACCAAAACCGCAGTCTTACCCGAGCCTGCCGCCGCCGCAAGAAGAATGTTCTCGCCGCCGTATTCGATTGCCTCTCTTTGCTCCTTTGTCCAGTTCATACCGTTTTCTCCGTTATATATGTTTTTCGGTTTCAATCGCTTTGCCGTCAAGGTAGCCAAGCTCCGCGGACGGCGTTTTGAAACTGAAAACTATTTTATAGGCTCTCAAATCCTGAAAGTCTTTTCCTCCGTTTTTTTGCGCACCGTACCTCACATCGCCGCAGAGCGGGTGTCCCGCCGCCGCAAATGACGCGCGTATCTGGTGCGTGCGCCCGGTCAAAAGACGTACCTCGGTCAGTCCGCCGTCATCAAGCACGCGGTACTCTGTCGCCGCGCGTTTCGCGCCCTTTACCTCATTTTTAAAGAATTTTACCGAGTGCGTTTTTTCGTCCTTTAATATATAGCCTTCAAGCGTTCCCGACCTCGGCGACATAACGCCCTCCGTCCTTAGAATATAGTATTTTTCTATCTCGCGGTTGCGTATTTTTTCGTTTATTCCGCGCAGCGCCGCCGCGTTCTTCGCGGCAATCACAAGTCCCGAGGTATTGCGGTCGATACGGTTACAAAGCGCGGGCGAAAATGTGTTTTCAGTTCTTGGGTCAAACTCGCCATTTTGGTACAAATACGCCTGTATTCTGTAAATCAGGCAATCGCCGTCCGTTCCGAACGGACTGTGCGCCGAAAGTCCCGACGGCTTATCCGCAACCAAGATATTGCCGTCCTCATACACGACCCGCAGCTCGCGCCCTTCAAGAAGGTACGCGGGCAGAGCCGATTTCCTTTTCTCGTTCTCCGCAAAAAATTCATCGTTTATATAAAGCTCCAACACATCGCCGTCCGCCAGTCGGTATGCGCCGTCAGCCCTTTTGCCGTTCACCTTGACCCGCTTTTTGCGCAGCCATTTATAAATCATTCCGGCGGGGACTCCGTAAAGCAGCTTGGTCAAAAACTTGTCTGTCCTCTGCCCCGCATCGTTTCCGCCCACAACAATTTTCTTCATTATTTCTTTTCCCTTCGGCTTTTCATGTACACCACAAGCACCGCAACGTCCGCCGGCGATACGCCCGATATTCTCGATGCCTGACCGATTGATACCGGTCTGATTTTTTCCAGCTTCTGACGCGCCTCAATCCGCAGTCCTTCTATCTCCGCATAGCATATATCCTCCGGCAGCTTTTTGTTCTCCAGCTTTTTAAAGCGGTTTGCCTGGATAATCTGACGGTTTATATATCCGTCATACTTTATGCTGATTTCCACCTGCTCGCAGACATCATCGGGAAGGCTCGGGCGACCGGCGTCAATCTCCGCCATTTCGGCATATGTTATTTCCGGTCTTTTTAAAAGGTCGGTCGCGTGTATTCCCGTAGTAATCCGCGTACTTCCCATTCTGTCAAGGAATCCGCACACCTTCTCGGACGGCGGAAACACAACGTGAGCCAGTCTTTCGCGTTCCTCGTCAATCAGACGTTTTTTCTCCAAAAACCGCGCGTATCTCCCGTCCGAAATCAGTCCCACCCTGCGTCCTATCGGCGTAAGCCGCATATCCGCGTTGTCCTGACGCAGCAGCAGCCGATACTCCGACCTTGACGTCATCATTCGGTATGGCTCGTTCGTTCCCTTTGTAACAAGGTCATCAATCAGAGTACCGATATACGCGTCGCTTCGGTCAAGTATCATCGGCTCCTCACCCTTCAGCTTAAGCGCCGCGTTTATCCCCGCGACTATACCCTGCGCCGCCGCCTCCTCGTAGCCTGACGTGCCGTTGAACTGACCCGCGCCGTAAAGACCGCCGATTTTTTTGAACTCCAGTGTCGGTTTAAGCTGCAAGGGGTTACAGCAGTCGTACTCTATCGCATACGCGCACCTTGTAACCTGCGCATTTTCAAGTCCTTTAAGCGAGTGCAGCATTTTAAGCTGAACATCCTCCGGCAGACTGCTCGAAAATCCCTGTATATACATTTCCTCGGTGTCCTCGCCCATAGGCTCTATAAACAGCTGATGCCGCTCCTTGTCGCGGAATCTCATTATTTTATCCTCGATTGACGGGCAGTAGCGTGGGCCTATACCCTTTATCATTCCGCCGTACAGCGGCGAGCGGTGAATGTTGTCCATAATTATTTTATGTGTGTCCGCATTGGTATATGTCACATGACATACTACCCTGTTTTCAAGTCCGCCCTCGGTTTCAAACGAGAACGGCGTGATTTTTTCGTCGCCCTCCTGTACCTCCAGTCCGTCAAAGTCAATGCTCCGTCTGTTTACGCGCGGGGGCGTGCCTGTTTTAAACCGCCGCAGCTCTACGCCGATTTCCGCAAGAGCCGCCGACAGACCGACTGACGGAAAAACTCCGTCCGGACCGCTTTCCATGCTGAACTCGCCCACAATCACGTTTGATTTAAGGTATGTACCCGTGCTGATTATCGCGGCGCGGCACATATACCTTGCGCCCATTCTTGTGTCAACCGAACAGACGTTGCCGTCGCCGTCAAGATTTACCCTGACAATCTCGCCCTGGCGCACGTCAAGACCCTCGCACAGCTCAAGGCGGTGTTTCATCTCTGTCTGGTATCTGCGCCTGTCTATCTGCGCGCGCAGCGAATACACTGCGGGACCTTTGCCCTTGTTGAGTATCCGCGACTGTATAAGGGTTGCGTCCGCCGCCCTTCCCATCTCGCCGCCCAAAGCGTCTATCTCGCGGACAAGGTGTCCCTTTGCCGTGCCGCCTATGCTCGGATTGCAAGGAAGGTTTGCCACGCTGTCAAGACTGATTGAAAAAAGACAGGTTTTCATGCCGAGCCTTTCCGACGCGAACGACGCTTCAATTCCCGCATGACCTCCGCCCACTACCACTACATCATAGCTGTCTGCTGTAAACAATTTCGTTACCTCTTTCATATTTTCGTTTTCGGAATTTCCGATTTTTTCAGCCGCACATTTGCACGTCCTTGCGCCGCCGTTTCCGATTTGTAAATGCGCTTTCGCGCGCTGTCCGTGTTGCCCTTTCCGCAATACGGGTACTCCTTCCGCGCCCGCATCGCGTTCGGCTGTCAGAATCGGCTCTTCCGTAGTTTCCCGCATCAGCGCAAAATCAAAGCTTGCGCTTTTTCCACATCCGTTTAAGCTCCTTTTTTTGCTCGGCGCTTTTTTTGTTGTCTATTTCTCCGTCATCCGGAACGCAGGCGTCAATTATCGCCGCGTAGATTTCGTCCGCATTTTCCTTAAAATAGTCCGCGACCCACTGCGCCTGTGCCTTTGTTCCCATATTTATAACCATGTCGAGCATGGTCGCGCGCCCCTCGACAATCGTGCATTTTGCGCCGTACAGCTCCTCCGTGACCGGAATCACCTCGGCGCGCACCGCGTCGGGAGCTGCCAGCTCGTCATATCTGATATGTCCGATTACCTCGTCAATATTGTGCCTTACGCTGAAAGGCACACGCTTTTTAAAAAACAGGTCCGCCGACTCGCCGTCTTTGGTCAGATAAAACGCTTCCTCGTCACGGTAGAACTTTTTTTCAAGGTAGCCGTCCTCCAAAAGCTCGTCAAGCACAGCGGCAAGGTCAAAATATTCCATGACCTGACCGTCCCACGTCAGTATTTCGTATATGCGGCTCATCGAAAGCGGAGCCTTGTACTGCTTCACCGTGTACAGAGCCGCAAATTTCATTTCTTCCTTTTCAAGATACATTACTTATCAACCATTCTTTTCCTGTTTTTTGTGTCTGAAATAAACTCCGAAAACGCCCGGACCCGCATGGCAGGTAATAACGGGACCTACCTCGCAAAATACGATTTTTGCGGGGTGGATTCTTTCCTCTATCATCTTTGCCGTTATTTCCGCCCTTTCGGGAGCGTTTGCGTGCATTACATATACGGTCGCATTCTCCGCGTCATCAATCTTTTCCTCGGTCAAATCCACCATTTTAGCGATTGCCTTCTTAATTCCGCGCACCTTTGCAAACGCCTCAACAAGTCCGTCGTTTGAGTAAAGTATCGGCTTTATGTCAAGCACCTTGGAGATAACCATTGTAGTTGCCTTTATTCTTCCGCCCTTTTGCAGAAATTTCAAATCGTCAACAATGAAATAAACCTTGTCATTCTCGAAACGCTCTTTAAGAAACGCGAGTACCGTATATGCCTTTGTCCCCCCGTCCCTTGCCATTTCAGCCGCCGCAACAACATTCGCGCCGATTCCGTAGCTGTACATACTGGAATCCGCAACCGTTATGTCAAAGCCCTCGTCCTCAATCAGCTGCGCCGACACCATTCTTGCCGTGTTCACAATTCCGCTGCCGTTTGCGGGGATTGTAATGTGAATAATCTGATTATCCTTTCCGCAGTCGCGGTACATATTTTCGAGTATCTCCGGCGTTGCCTGGCTTGTGGACGGCATTTCGTCCGCCTCTCCGAACTCGTCATAAAACATCTGCGGCGTGTAGTCCTCGCCCGCAAGTATGCTTCGCTCCTCCGCATTGATATAAAACGGCAAAACCGCAATCCCCAACTTTTCCGCAACATCCTTCGGCACGTCCGCCGACAAATCCGTCATTATCTTTATCATCTTTTCTGCTCCTTTTCATTAAAATTCTATCTTTTAAAAAACGCTCCCGCATCGCAAACCGCGGATATTATCCCTCGGCTCTTCCGGTCAGCCTGCCCTGCTTTTCAAGGTTTTCAAATCCAAACTGTCTTAGAACTTCAAACGCAATCACCGCAACCGAGTTGGATAGGTTAAGCGACCTTCTATTCACCTTCATCGGTATTCTTATACATTTTTCGTAGTTTAAAGCAAGCAATGTTTCCGGCAGTCCGCGCGTTTCCTTGCCAAACACAAGAAATACCTCCTTGCCGTCGCCCTGTCCGCCGTCCGTAAAGTCCACATCGGCGTATGCCCGCGGCGCCTTTGTCGTGCAGTAGTAAAAATCGCCGCCGGGATATTTTTGTCTTACCTCGTCAAAGCTGTCGTATTCAAACAGCTCCAACTCGTCCCAGTAGTCAAGTCCCGCCCGCTTTACCTGCTTTTCGCCGATATCAAAGCCGAGCGGATGTACAAGGTGCAGCGGCGCGCCTATGACCGAGCAGGTGCGGGAGATGTTACCCGTATTCGCGGGAATCTCCGGTTCAACCAAAACTATGTGCAAACGCATTTTTTATTCCTCTTTTCAAAAAAATTTACTCCCGATAAGTCCCTCATGGGTCTTATTTCATATATACGTTATCCGAAAACGGAAACCGTATTTCAAATCAGCCGAAATATGCCGCAGTTACGCCTTTTCAAGCGGTTTCGGACTGTTCTCCTTCGCCTGTTCCGTTTCGGTTATTTTTTCAATTATTGCCGCGACCTCCGCAAGACTTGCTGCGGTGTAATCTGCGCGGCTCGGCTCGTCCGAGCCGTGGTGATTGTACCAGATTGTCCTTATTCCGCACGCTCTTCCGCCGTCAATATCCGCATTCTGCGAATCGCCTATAAGAATCGCGCTTTGCTTCTCCGCACCGTTTACTCGCGCAAAGCAACCGTCAAAAAACGCCTTTTCGGGTTTCGGCACGCCTATCCCCTCGGAGGTGAATATGTAGTCCAAAAAACGCGTCATATCCGCGCGTGCCAGTCTGCTCTCCTGTTCGTGCTGCGGACCGTTGCTCGCGGCGCAAACCGTAAACCGCGGCGCAAGATATTCAAGCAGGCTGTACGCACCGTCCACAGGCTCCGCGCTCTCGGCAAGATAAGCTTTGAATATATGCTCAAACTCCTCGCCGTCGGCAGAAATCCCAAGCTCCGCAAATATTCTGTTCCACCGTACCCTGTATAAGTCCTGTTTGGTTATAGTCCGCTTTTCGATTTCCGCCCAAAGCCCGTTGTTTATACGTGTAAATGTGTCAAACATTTCCTCCGAAAAGCTGAGTCCGCACTGCCCAAACCCCGCCCGCATCGCAAGACAGGCGCATTTGTCAAAATCAAGCAGTGTGTTGTCTATATCGATTAAAACCGTTTTTATCATAAATTATCTCCGTTTTTGCATGATAGTCGCGTCAGCCGCCCTTTTTACGGCTGCAAGCCGCATTGTTGCCAAATCCTGTCCGCAGTATGTATTCTCGCCGCCAATCGCGAATTCCCGCCGCGCGGCTGTGTTCCGCTATCCGAAAAATTTTCTGTCAAGCGCTCTGTACTGTATCGCTTCCGCGATATGCTCCGCGCTTATGTCAGCGATGCCTTCAAGGTCGGCAATCGTCCTTGCCACCTTCAAAATCCTGTTATGCGCACGTGCACTCAGTCCGAGCGTTTCGTACGCCTGTTTAAGCAGCTCGTTTGCCTCTGCGTCAAGCACGCAGTATTTGCTCATAAGCTGCGGTGTAAGCTGACTGTTTGAATATATACCGTCCGCTGCATACCGCGCCGTTTGTACCTTTCGCGCCCTGTCAACCCTCGCCTTTATATCCGCCGAGGATTCGCCCTTTTCCTTATTCTCCAAGTCCTCGTACTTCACCGCGGGAACTTCAACGTGCAGGTCTATTCTGTCAAGCAGCGGCCCGCTTATCTTGCTTATGTAGCGGCTTATCTGCGTTTCACTGCAGGTACATTCGCGGGTCGGGTCGCCGTAGTAACCGCACGGACACGGATTCATTGACGCAACCAGCATAACGCTGCACGGGTACGTCACCGTACCGCCCGCCCTTGTAATCGTAATCTCGCCGTCCTCAAGCGGCTGCCGCATTACCTCAAGCGCGTCACGCCTGAACTCCGGCAGCTCGTCAAGGAACAAAACGCCGTTATGCGAAAGGCTTATTTCCCCCGGTTTTGGGTGTGTTCCGCCGCCCGAAAGTCCGACAGACGAAATCGTATGGTGCGGATGCCGAAACGGTCTTACCGTTATAAGCGGACTGTTTTCCGGCAGTGCGCCCGATATACTGTGTATCTTTGTAACCTCCAGAGATTCCTCAAATGTCATGTCCGGAAGAATTGACGGTATGCGTTTTGCAATCATTGTCTTTCCCGACCCCGGAGGTCCTATCATTATAAGGTTGTGTCCGCCCGCGGCGGCTACCTCCAATGCGCGCTTTACAAAATACTGACCCTTCACGTCCGCAAAGTCAAGCCTGTGGTCGCCGCCGCGGCGAAACAGCTCGTCCACATCAACTGACACCGGCTTAATCGGAGCATCGCCCGTGAAATGCCGCAGGATTTCCGCAAGGCTGCCCGCGCCGTAGACCTCCAGTCCCGAAATCACCGCCGCCTCCTTAGCATTTTCGCTCGGCAAAAATACCCTGCGTATTCCGCTTTGGTAGGCGGAAATCACCATCGGCAAAACTCCGCTGACGCGCCGCAGCTCGCCGTCCAATGACAGCTCGCCGAGGAACGCGTACTCGCCTTCATCCCTAACGGAAAACTGCCCTGAGGCGCTGAGAATCCCCAAGGCAATAGGCAGGTCAAAGTGCGCGCCCTCCTTTTTTACATCGGCAGGCGCAAGATTGACCGTTATCTTTTTTGACGGCATGGTGAGTCCGGTATTCTTTATCGCCGCGCGGATGCGCTCCTTCGACTCCTTGACCGCCGCATCCGGCAGTCCGACAATGTCAAAACCCGGAAGTCCGCTTGAAATGTCGGTTTCCACATTTACAATATATCCGTCTATGCCCGAAAGAGACGTGCTGTTCAGTTTTGAAATCATGTGTATCACCCCGCTCCGTGTCCGCCGCCAGGGCAGACAAAACCGTATACCGCATACAAATTTTTTCGCTCCGCGGAAATTCTTTTCCCCTAAAGAGCTGCCGCGGCTTAAAAACCGCGCCGCATTGACTATTTCTTTTTCAGTCTTTGCCGCAACGCCTCGTATACAAGAACGCCCGCCGCAACCGACGCGTTAAGCGACTCTATCTCGCCTATCATCGGTATTTTCACAAGAAAATCGCACTTTTCGCGCACAATGCGGCTCATTCCCTCGCCCTCGCTGCCTATAACTATGCCCAGTGCGCCGGTAAGGTCGCAGTCGTAGTGAGTCATCTTGCCCTCGACTGCCGTTCCGACAATCCAAAGCCCCTCTTTTTTCAGCTTTTCCACTGTCGAGGCTATGTTGGACACCCTTGCCACAGGTGTGTATTCCACCGCGCCCGCCGAGACCTTGCTCACGGTCGAGTTAAGTCCCACGCTCCTGTTTTTCGGAATTATTACGCCGTGCGCCCCCGCCGCGTTTGCCGTTCTTATAATACTGCCCAGATTGTGCGGGTCGCTGAGGTTTTCCGCAATTATTACAAAAGGCGGCTCGCCCTTTTTCCGCGCAATGTTTAATATATCCTCCACGTCGGTGTACGAGTGCGCCGCCGCATATGCGACCACGCCCTGGTGGTTCTCGCCCTCGCACAGCCTGTCAAGGCTTTGCTTGCTCACAAACCGATACGCAATCCCTTTTTCCTTCGCCATAGCGGTAATCCGCGAAATGCGGCTGTGCCGCGCTCCGTCAAGAATCAGAATTTTGTCGATTTCCCTTCCCGAACTCAACGCTTCAAGAACAGGATTCGTACCGTAAATTTTATCTTCCATTTTTATCTCCGTTTCAATGCCGCGTCCGCAATTTATGTGCAAACGGGCATTTTGGTTTCTTTTATGTCCGCGCCGCCGATCATATTTATCGGTGCGCCGAAACGCGTTCCGTCCCTGTGTGCCGCAGCCGCGGTTTTCGCTTGCGGCATGACCGCGCACAAAAATACGCGTTTACCCTGCATACCGTTCCCGCGCTGCCGCGTATGTATATCCGCTTATCGCGCCGCCGACCGCGTTCCTATTTCTTTTCTTCCTCAATCCCGCGCAGCATTTCCTCAACCTCCGGGCGGCTTTTTACGCTAAGAAAGGTAAACCGCTTGCCAAGCGATTCCCGTATAAGCTCAATCCCGCGCTCGCGCTCGCCGCGGTCAATCAGCAGCAATCCGTAGCCGTAGTACGGCTCCGGGAAGTGTGCTTCCTTTTCAAGCAGAGTTTCATACAGCTCCGCTGCGTGGGTATAATCGCCGCAGAGCGCATACGCCTCCGCCATGTTGTCCGTTATAACAAGGTCATCGGAGTTGTATTCGTATGCCTCCTTGTTGTATTCAAGCGCCTTTTGCTTGTCGCCGCTTAAAATGTACAAAAGTCCCAAGTCCTGATACACCGCGGTAGTCTTGAACTCCGCATTGACCTCTTCAAGCATCTCTATTGCGTTTTGAAGGCTGCCGCTCTTCCACTCGACAAGAGCCTGAATAGCCTTTATTCTTTGCCTTATCTGCGGCTTTGACGCCGACATATGCGCACGGTTCAGCGCCACGCGCGCCTCCTCGCACCTGCCCGATTTAAGCAGAATAAAGCCGTAGGTCATAAGCTGCTCCGCTCTTAGTCCGCCGCCCTTGTCGGCACGCGCAAAACATTTGATTGCGCCCTCGCTGTCACCTTTTGCAAAAAGCATCTTTGCCCTTATCGCGATAAGAGTGTTGCGCTTAAATACAATAATCAGTATCAAAA
The DNA here is from genome assembly GCA_900552305.1 of uncultured Eubacteriales bacterium. Classification (GTDB taxonomy): domain Bacteria; phylum Bacillota; class Clostridia; order Monoglobales; family Monoglobaceae; genus UMGS1494. The sequence goes on along the minus strand of URZD01000025.1, from coordinate 1,784 downwards.
CCAAAACCGAAATTAAAAGTATTTTCATTTTATCACCGCTTAACCCAGATTGTTTACTGTTCTCGGATAGGGCAGTACGTCACGGATGTTGCCCATTCCCGTCAGGTACATAACCGCTCTCTCAAAACCGAGACCAAAGCCCGCGTGCTTTGTTCCGCCGTATCTGCGAAGGTCAAGGTAATGCTCGTAATCGCCCTCGTCAAGACCCATTTCCTTCATTCTTGCGGTAAGAACGTCCATTCTTTCCTCTCTCTGGCTGCCGCCGATAATCTCGCCTATGCCCGGCACAAGGCAGTCCATTGCCGCAACCGTCTTGCCGTCATCGTTCAGGCGCATATAGAACGCCTTGATTTCCTTCGGGTAATCGGTAACAAAAACAGGCTTTTTGAATATTTCCTCAGTAATATATCTTTCATGCTCGGTCTGGAGGTCAACGCCCCACTCAACCGGGTAGTCAAATTTCTTGCCGCTGTTTTTCAAAAGCTCGATTGCCTCGGTATATGTCACATGACCGAACTCATTGTCAAGAATGTTGTTCAGCCTGTCGATAAGTCCCTTGTCAATAAAGTTATTGAAGAACGCCATTTCCTCCGGCGCATTGTCAAGCACGTAGCGAATTACAAATTTCAGCATATCCTCCGCAAGGCGCATATCGTCATTCAGGTCGGCAAACGCAATCTCCGGCTCAATCATCCAGAACTCTGCCGCGTGGCGCGTTGTGTTCGAGTTTTCGGCTCTGAAGGTCGGACCGAAGGTATAAATATCGCCAAACGCCATAGCGAACGTCTCGCCCTCCAGCTGTCCGCTTACCGTGAGCGAGGTTTCTCTGCCGAAGAAGTCCTTTGAGTAGTCAACCTTGCCGTCCTCCGTTTTGGGCGGATTTGCCATATCAAGGGTTGTTACGCGGAACATCTCGCCCGCGCCCTCGCAGTCGCTGCCCGTGATAAGCGGAGTATGGACGTACACAAAACCGCGGTCGTTAAAGAATTTGTGAATCGCATACGCGATAACCGAGCGCACGCGGAACACCGCCGCAAACGTGTTTGTTCTGGGTCTTAGGTGCGGTATTGTGCGCAGGTATTCAAACGAGTGACGCTTTTTCTGCAGCGGGTAGTCCGGCGAGGAAACGCCCTCGACCGTGACGGTCTCCGCCTTGAGCTCGAACGGCTGGGGAGCGTCCGGCGTGAGGACGAGCGTGCCCTCGGCAATGAACGCCGCGCCGACGTTCTGGCGGGCGATCTCGTCGTAATTTTCGAGCTTGCCGCGCTCGAGCACGACCTGCAGGCTCTTGAAGCAGCTGCCGTCGTTGAGCTCGATAAAGCCGAAATTCTTCATGTCGCGGATCGTGCGCGCCCAGCCGCAGACGGTCAGGGTCTGGCCGCCGAAGGTCTCCGGGGATGCGTAGATGCCGGCGATGTGCTGTCTTTTCATATCATCAGCCTCGTTTCCGATGGATTTTTCAAAATAACTTCTTTATTATACGCACTCGGCGCGGTTTTTTCAACCGGTTCTTGCGCGCGTAAACGCAAAGCCGGCGGATTTTCCGCCGGTTTTGCGTATCTTTTCCGCCATTAAGCGATGATATGGATCGCCGCGTGGTTGTTGCGCAGCGTCACGTCCGTCGTCACGCCGCCGGCCTCGCCGTCGCGCGTCCAGGCCACGGGCTCGTCAAACGTGAAGCGCAGCGTCTTGGACTGCACGAGGATGACGTTCTCGTTGTCGTAGTTCTGGTTGAGCACGCCCGAGATGATGCGGCTCAGGTCGCCGAACTGCTTCGGACGGCG
>URZD01000024.1 GCA_900552305.1 uncultured Eubacteriales bacterium | reverse complement strand
GGAAAAACCCCGCCGCTCCGTTTATCCGTATATATGCCGCGGAAAAGCTCCCGCATTATTTGTCTTTGGTACACGCCGCAAAAAACTTACGCTGTTTTGTCCGTATGCACCCCGCCAACAGCAGCCGTTTTGTCCGTATGCGTTCCGCCGTCAGCCGTCCAAACGCGTTTTACGGAATTTATCAGTCGCGGACCTCCGCATACTCAAAGTCAAGTGTTACAACCGTTCCCGGCTCGACCGCCGTTCCCGCCGCGGGCGACTGTGACGAGCAGATTGCCGCGCCGCTTGCGTGCGACAGACCCTTTATTCTCACATTCAGTCCCGCATTGACGATGCCGCGGTTTGCCTCCGACGCGGTGCAGCCGACCACGCTCGGTATGGTTACGCTCTTTGTGCTTGTTTCGCCCTCGGTATACGCAACCACCTTTGAACCCCGCGCCAGCTTTGAGTATGCCTTCGGCACCTGGTCAAGTACAACGTCGCCCTCGCCGTGCAGGCTTATATTAAGCTCGGTTTCTTTAAGCAGCTGTTCCGCCTCGGCGCGGGTCTTGCCCGTAACGTCGGGGACGGTTACCTCTACCATTGCCATTTCCTCCGCCGTGTATTTCGGCTCTACGCCCAGATAACGAAGGCTTTCTTCCAATATATTCTTGACAACCGGAGCCGCAATCAAACCGCCGTAATACGTTGCGCCGACAGGCGGTTGGTCAAGTATTACAAGGCACACAATCTGCGGGTCGTCCGCCGGGGCAAAACCCATGAACGACGCTACATATTTGCCCGTGCCGCGCGGCTGTTTCTCCGACGTACCGGTTTTTCCGGCTATGCGATAACCCGCGAGGTACGCGTTCTTACCGCCGCCGACCGATACGACCGATTCAAGAATCTGACACATTGTCTTGCTTGTTTCCTTTGATATTATCTGTCTGACGAGCTGTGGCTTGTATTCCTCAACCACATTTTGCTCACTGTCCACAAGCTGCTTTACAAGGTGCGGTTTCATCAGCTTTCCGCCGTTTGCCACAGCCGCCGTCATCGCCACCATCTGCAGCGGAGTCACGTTAAAGCTCTGTCCGAATGACGATGTGGCAAGGTCGATTTCCTTAAAATTACTGTAATCGTGGAATATACCCGTTGTTTCACCGGGCAGCTCAATCCCCGTCTTGTCAAGGAATCCGAAGCCTTTAAGGTACTTATAAAACCGCTCCTTGCCAACTCTTGCTCCCACTTGAATGAATACAGGGTTACAGGAGTTCTGAACGCCCTGCACAAACGTCTCCGAGCCGTGACCGTTGCGGTTTGCGCAGCTTATCTGTCTGTCGGCAACCTTGATTGAGCCTGAGCAGTAGAAATGGTCGTTCAGTCCGACCACGTTTTCCTCCAAAGCCATTGACGCAACCGCGATTTTGAAGGTTGAACCCGGCTCATAGGAATCGACAACCGCCTTGTTCCTTTTTAAAAACTGCGTTGCCTCGGTTATCTTTTGGTTATATTTTGCACCGTTCAGCTTCGCAAGCTCGCTTTCTATATCGGGATACCGCTCCTTGACCGCCTCGGTGACCGCAAACGGCTGATTGAGGTCATAGTCGGGTTTTGTCGCCATTGCAAGGATTTCGCCCGTTTTTACGTCCATGACTATGCACGCCGCGCCCTCCTCCAGCTTGTTCTCGACGCGCGCCGTTTCAAGGTGCTTTTCCGCAAAGTGCTGAATCGTTTCGTCTATGGTAAGGACAACGCTCTTGCCCTCCTGTGCTTCGTAGTAGCTTTCGTAGTTGTCGGGCAGCTCCAGTCCCGCCGCCTTGTTAGCCGAAACTATTCGTCCCGGAGTTCCTTTAAGGTCCTCGTCATACACAGCCTCGATACCCTCAAGACCTTGATTGTCGCCGCCGACAAAGCCGATTACCTGTGACGCAAAATTGCTGTAGGGATAGTAGCGTTTTGTGTCCTCAGAAAATTTTATGCCGTCCAATTTGTATTCGTTTATGTATTCGCGGACTTTATCCGCCGCGTCCTTTTCAACCTTCTTTTTTATATATTCAAAGTTTGACTTCGCGTTTATCCGTTCAAGAACGTCCTTTTTGTCAAGCGACAGAATCGACGCCAGCTTTTCCGCTATCTCGTCAGGCTTCTGCTTTTTGTTCGCGCGGACATTCTTTGGAGAAATGCTTATCGTTTCAACACTGAGGTTATTCGCAAGCACCTTCATGTTGCGGTCGTATATAAGACCGCGCTCCGGCGTAATCATGTTGTCGCTCGTCTGCTGCTCGCGCGCCGCGCTTGACAGCTTTTCGCCGTCCACAAGCTGCAGCCATGCCGTCCTTAAAATTAAAAGACAGAAACAAAGAACTACCGCGCCAAGTACAATGGCAATCCTCTTTTTCTGTTTTAGTGTTGTCTGTTCTTTTTGCACAATCAAAACCTCCGCACAATCGTTCTGTCTGACCTCGGTGATATTTCATTGCTGTCAGCCCGCGGAAATCCAATACGTATTACGTTCGGATTTCGTCAGACTGATACAAATGCGCCGCGGTCAATCCGCAAAGTCTTGCCGCGGCACATACGTTTTTGTTCTTCTATCTATTATATTTAGGCATATCTCCCAAATATGCCGATTCCGTCCGATTATTGCCGTTTTTTTGAATGACCTCGGGCGCTGCGTTTGCCGTCCCTTAAAGGCTGCCGTTTAAAAAGCCGCTGTAATATTTCTATTTGAATATTTTCATTGCGCCTATAATCGTTCCCGGCACTCCGTTTACTGCGACCTTTTCTTTGGCGTTTTCCGCCGCATTCTCCGCAACATTTTCCGAATAATCGTCCATACCCATATCAACATAGAATATCTGATACTGCTCCGGTCTTACCATGCCGAATTTCTCGCTTGCAACGGTTTGCAGCTTTTTCAAATCTATGCTCTTGTCTATCTTTGCCTGCAAATTCTGATTTGTCGCAAGCTGTTCGTTATATGTCTTTTTCAGCTCGTTAATCCTTGAATTTGCCTCGTTTATCGCAACGTAGCGGTTTATAATCACAAACGCAACCGCAAACACAACAAGAACGCGAATCGTGTTCGCCGCGCGCTGCAGCGCCAGCTGCTGACGCTTTGCCGCACGAATCCGCTCCTCGCGTTTCTTCATATTAAATTCTTTTTTCTCTTTTTCGCGTTTTTCGTCAATATAATTAAAGTCAGTTCTGTAAGCGCTGCTTGTATTGTACCCATACATATCAGACACCGTACTTTTCCCCCTTCGATTCGGAGCGCCGCTCCGTCATACAGCCTTCCTTAAATCAGGAGCCTTGCTCCTTTACACAGCCTTTCTTCACTTTGCAAAAACGGTTGACTTCCGCCTTGCAGCCTTTCTTCACAACTGCGGGAAAACCCGCGTTTTACCTTATTTCTCACTTTGCGGACAGAGCTGCGCCCCGCCGCGCAACAACACTTTTCAAAACCGCGCCGCACAGGCGGCAGCGATAAATTTTACAGTTTCTTAACGGCGCGCAGCTTTGCGCTGTGCGCTCTCATGTTTCTTTCAAGCTCCTCATCACCCGATGTTATCGGTTTTTTCGTCAGTATTTTCACCTGCGGCTTTCTGCCGCACACGCAAATCGGAAACTCCTTCGGACAAATGCAACCCGAGGCAAGGTCGGAAAACGTCCGCTTGACGATTCTGTCCTCCAGTGAGTGAAATGTTATAACCGCAAGCACTCCGCCCGGCTTCAAAACATCCGTAAAATCGCGGACGGCGCCTTCAAGAAGTCCAAGCTCGTTGTTTACCTCTATCCTTATCGCCTGAAACGTCCTCTTTGCCGGATGCTTGTCCGCAAACCTCTCCTTTGCGGGAATCACGCTTTTTATAAGCTCCGAAAGCTCGGTTGTCGTTTCAATTTTCCTCCGCTTTCGCACCTTTGCAATCTGCCGCGCAATCCGCCGCGCGTGCCGTTCCTCGCCGTACTCGAATATTATCCGGCTCAATTCCTCCTCCGAATAATCGTTCACAACCTCGTACGCACTCAGCGCCTGACCGCGGTCCATGCGCATATCCAGGCGCGCCTCCGCGTTATAGCTGAATCCGCGCTCCGCATCGTCAAGCTGCGGCGATGAAACGCCGAGGTCAAGTACCGCTCCGTCAATACCTTCTATATTCAGTTGTTTAAGTACATTTTTTATATCCGCATAGTTGCTGTGTACAATGCTGACCGAATCGCCGAATCTTGCAAGCCGTTCGCCCGCCGCGCGAAGCGCGGTCTCATCGCGATCAATACCGATAAGCCGTCCGCCGTCGCCCAGCTTGGAGCAAATCAGCTCGGAATGTCCGCCGCCGCCCAGTGTTCCGTCAACGTATATGCCGTTTGGCTTCACGTCAAGCAGTTTTATGCTTTCGTCAAGCAATACGGATATATGTTTAAATTCTATACTCATATTCCCAGTTTCTCCGCAATTTCGCGAAGCTTATCCGCCTCGAAATCGGATTTCTCTGTATACGCGTCCCAATTCTCCTTTGCCCAGATTTCCGCGCAGCCTGTCATTCCCACAATCACAATTTCCTTGCTTAGCTGTGCGTATTCCCTAAATTTGGGCGGTATCACCACTCTGCCCTGCGCGTCAATCTCGCACTCTGTCGCACCGCCGAAGAAGAAACGCTGAATCATTCGCCCTTCCTCACCCTTAAGCGCAAGCAGCTCGTTCTGAAATCCTTCCCACTCGGCAACCGAATATGCTCTGAGGCAGCTCTCAAGACCCTTGGACAGCACAAATGTCCCACCCAGGTCATCTCTGAACTTTGATGGGATACTTACTCTTCCTTTTGCGTCAAGGTTGTGATAATACTCGCCTATAAGCACTTCTTTTCATCTCCTCGCCGAGCTTTTTATACCACTTTGTGGGCAAAGCATTCCACTTCTCCCCACTTTTATTTTATTTTACACCACTTTTTTTCTTTTTGCAATAGTTTTTTGAAAAAAATTTGAGAAAATTTTAACTTTTTTGTAATCAAATTTTAACAAAACTACCCGTCTTACGAGGTCGCAACACAAGATATTGTGTCGAATTAAGGATTTTTTTGTAAAAATGTACATAAATTGTGGTCAACCTATTTACAAGAGCCGCCTTTTTGTGGTATACTTTTTTCGGTCGAAAAAGGAATTTTTCTTCAATTATATTAAATAAGAGAACAAATTTAAAAATTTTCAGCTTCAGGAGGTTTTCAAATGACAAAAAGTGTTTTCAAACTACGCGATTTACTTTACGTTTCACTGTTCGGCGCGGTAATTGCCGTATGCTCGTGGATTTCCGTACCGTTCGTGATTCCGTTCACACTGCAAACCTTTGCGGTGTTCTGTGCGGCGGCAATCCTCGGTACAAAGCGCGGCCCGGCTGCCGTTCTTCTTTATATCCTGCTCGGCGCGGTCGGACTTCCGGTTTTCTCCGGCTTTCGCGGCGGAGTCGGCGTTATACTCGGCACAACAGGCGGATATATAACGGGATTTGTGCTTTGCGCACTGATAACGGGACTGATAACCGACCGTTTCGGTCACGGCTTTTGGGTTTCGTTCGTTGCTATGGCACTCGGACTGATTGTCTGCTACATATTCGGCACGCTGCAGTATGTCTACATATCGACCGGCAGCATAACCCCATCGACATTTGCCGCGGCAACACTGACCTGCGTTGCGCCGTTTATCGTTCCCGACCTTATAAAAATTACCCTTGCGGTTATGCTCTCATCGCGGCTTTACGGTGTGGTAAACAGGTAGTACGCCCCGCAAGGACAACGCGGCAGACTGTGTTCAACACCCATGCGTCCGAATCCTTCACCGCTGCCCCGCCGCTTTGGCGTTGGGCGGCGGTGTTTATTTTTTTACCGTTGCAAAAACAAAAAACCGGTAGTATAATATAGGAAAGTATTTTTAAACCGTATGCCGCTTTTTTGCGGTACGGCTTTGAAGGGAGCAATTTTATATGAAACGCGCAAGCGGAGTTTTAATGCACATATCCTCGCTTTGGGGCGAGTATTCCGAAGGCTCGCTCGGCAAGGCGGCAAAGGAGTGGATAGATTTTATTTCCGACTGCGGCTTTGGAGTATGGCAGGTTTTGCCGTTCTGCCTTCCCGATGACTTTAGCTCGCCGTACAAGTCCTACAGCGCATTCAGTCTGAATCCGTATTTTATCGACCTTGACCGACTTCACGAAATGGGACTTCTCACCTCGGCGGAGCTTGAAGGCGCGCGCCAGTGCACGCCGTATTCCTGTGAGTTCGAGCGTCTTTTTGCCGAGCGTATGCCGCTGCTCGCCCGCGCGGCGGAGCGTTTTTCGGACAGTGGCAAAATCCGCGGATTTCTTGACGGACACAAGCAGACGGAAAACTTTTGCCGTTTTATGGCGCTGCGCAAGGCGAACGGAGAGCTGACGTGGAACGAGTGGACGGTCGCCGAGCCTGACGAATCCGAGCAGCGGCTGTGGGAATTTACCCAATATATCTTTTTTGAGCAGTGGAAGGAAATCCGCGAATATGCGCATGAACGCGGCGTAAAAATAATCGGTGACATTCCGATATATGTATCGTGGGACAGCGCGGACGTTTGGTCGAATCCTATCCAATTTTTGCTTGACGCGCGCAGCCTTCCGACCGCCGTTGCGGGCGTTCCACCCGACTACTTTGCCAAGGACGGTCAGCTGTGGGGCAACCCGCTTTACGACTGGGAAGCAATGCAAAGCGACGGCTTTTCGTGGTGGAAGGAGCGTATTTCGTTCATGACCGAGCTTTTTGACGGCGTGCGAATCGACCACTTCCGCGGTATCGAGTCATACTACAGTATCCCCGCCGATGCGGAAACCGCCAAAGACGGCGTTTGGTGCAAGGGACCGGGTTTGGCTCTGATTGATGCAATCAAGAGCGTTTCCGGCGACAGGCTGCTTATAGCAGAGGATTTGGGCGACATAACAGACGCGGTACACGAGCTTGTCGAAAAAAGCGGTTTTCCCGGTATGCGTGTTTTGCAGTTCGGCTTTCAGGGCGATTCCGACTCGCCGCACCTCCCTCACAACTACAAAAACAACTGTATCGCCTACACGGGAACGCACGACAACAACACGCTGCTCGGCTATGTATGGGAGCTTGACGCGGACACAAGAAAACGGCTGCTGTCCTACTGCGGCTTTGAGGGTGACGATTGGAACAGCTGCTATGATTCCATACTGCGCACAATGTTCGCGAGCCACGCGGGACTTCTTATTCTGCCCGTACAGGACCTCCTTCTTTACGGCAGCGATACCCGCCTGAACGTCCCCGGAAGGAGCGGCGGAAACTGGAGCTATCGCATAACCCGCGGTCAGCTTGACGGTATCAACAGGAACAAATTCCGCAAGTGGAACAGCGAATATGGGAGAAAAGCGTCATTTTGAACAAATTTCCGCTGACAAATTTGTACTTTTTGTGAAAAAAATTTTCATTTTTCGCGCATATACGCTTGTAAAAAACGCAAAAATGTGATATTATATTTCAGTAAGAGAATGAATTTCACAGCCGGATAAGGCATAAAGACTCCGAATGGGATACGCGGCGTTTGCCGCTATACAGCCGACAGAGCCGAAAACCGCTCTTGTCGGCTGTAGCTTTGAAAAAGAAAAGGGCAGCCTTAGAGAACAACGGCTCAAAAAGCTGATGATTTTCAATCACGGGGCATATCGGTTTTAACCTCCGTGTGCCTAAGCTGCGCGGGGAGGATACATAATGGGATATATATTTGTGGCAATTGCGCTTTTAAGCGGCGCGATAAAGGGCTACTGCGGAAAAAAGACAAGCGGCAGCGTCAGCGAGTACCGCGACGCAATGCTTGTCAATACTGTCAGAATGATTTTTTGTATACTGATCGGCTTTTCTCTGCTTGCATTGCAGGGGAATCTCCGCCTTCTTGCGGTTAACGCAAAAACGCTGCTAATTACCGCGCTTTCGGGGGTTATGACCTCCGTTTTTGTCGTAAGCTGGCTGCTTGCGGTGAAAAAGGGCGCGTACATGATGCTTGATGTGTTCCTTATGCTCGGCGTGCTTGTCACGCTTTTGCTCAGCTTTGCCGTGTTCCGCGAGCCTATACGGCTCAATCAGTGGGCGGGCATGGGCGTACTGCTTGTCGCGGTAATAATTATGTGTTCGTATAACAACTCTATCAAGGAAAAAATGTCGGTTATGTCCTTTATAATACTTCTGATTTGCGGAATCGCAAACGGACTTACCGACTTTTCGCAAAAGCTGTTTACACACATAATCGACGGCGGAAACGCGGCGGTGTTCAATTTTTACACATACATCTTTTCCGCTCTGACGCTTGCGGTATGCTACGCCGGGGCGGGTCACGGAAACAAAGCGCCGGGGCGCGGCGGACGTATTTTAAAGGAGATTTTTTGGTACGTTCTGGTTATGTCCGTCTGCCTGTTTATGAACTCGTTCTTCAAGACCAAGGCGGCAACCTACCTCACCTCCGCACAGCTCTACCCGCTTAACCAAGGCTGCGGACTTATGCTCAGCAGCGTTATGGCTGGGGCTTTCTTTTCGGAAAAGACGACCGCACATGGCGTTATGGCTGCGCTTTTCTTCAAGGAAAAGCTGACCGCAAAATGCGTAATCGGACTTATAACCGCATTCGCGGGACTGCTTATCATTAACCTGCTTTAGATAGACGCGGATTTGGCTTGACGTCCGCGGGAAAATAATTAGAACATAATTAAGGCGGCGGATTACTCCGTCGCCTATGCTTTTTGCGATTTGCCGAAATATATTAAAGAACCGTAAACAGCGTTCCCGCCGTAATCAGAGCCGCGCCCACAGCGGTCTTTACCGTAAATTTCTCGTGCAAGAACAAAAACGCCATAATAAGCGTAAGCACAATACTCATTTTGTCAATCGGCGCAACGCGCGAAACATCGCCCATTTGCAGCGCCTTATAATAGCACAGCCACGACGCGCCCGTCGCAAGTCCCGACAGGATAAGAAACAGCCAGCTCCGCCTTCCTATATCGCCAATTCCCGACTGCGTGCCGGTTATAAGCACCATAACCCACGCCATAACAAGCACAACCCCTGTGCGTATTCCCGTTGCCAGATTGGAGTTCACTCCGTCAATACCCACCTTTGCAAGAATGGATGTCAGCGCGGCAAAAACCGATGATAAAACCGCATATACAATCCACATACTCTCATCTTCCCAACTATGTATTCTTATATTAACCATAGCACCGACTTTTGTTTTTGTCAAGCGTACATCAAAAAAAAGAGCAAACACCTTTTTGCTTCGGTATTTGCCCCAATTTATCATGTGCCTTTATGATATTGCAGCCCTATCCTATTTTTTGTCGGCAACCTCGTCCGCCATGCCGCGCAGCTCGTCCTCCGACAGCCTTCCCCCCATCTGCATAAGCGAATAATGTATGCCGTCCTCCTCCCACGAAACCGTATTTACGGTCGTTGTCTCAACCTTATCGCTGCCGTAGCTGAACACAAGCTCGCCGCTTTCCTGCGCGCGCTTGTCCTCCTCGGTCAGCTTGTAGTCGGCGGGAACAACTTTGTTTTTGTAGCTGTGCCACTCAAATTTAACACCGTCGTCACCTATGCCTATATTAAGCGTGTCGGCGTCCTCCGACAAATCCGAATCGTATTTTTCCTGATTAAAATATACAACATCTCCGTCCTTTTCGTAGCGGAAGTCAAACGACTTGAATTTTTCGACCGAGCTGCCGTCCTCGTCCTTCAAATTATTGTCGACAATACTTCCGTCACGGAAGGTGTAGCCGTTTTCAAAGCTGTTTACAAGTATCGGAACAAAACCCACGTCCTTTTCGCACCGCTCCGCCGTAGGCAGCGTTCTGTAGTCCGGTTTCGAGCTTGACGAGCTGAACCACGAAACCGCCCTTCCTCCCGCAGCGTACGCCGCCGCGCAAATTACCGTCAATGCAGCTGCCGCCGCTATTATCAACTTTCTTTTTGACATATATCCGTTCTCCTTTTTGAATTTATTTTGATTTACCGCTATTGCTCTCTGAACCGCGCGCTCTCGCGCCCCATCGGGTATGCGCATATTGCTTACGGCTCTTTTAAAATCGTCCCCGTTTATGCGATTCATAACATTTTTTCTCCCTTCATGTATTCCTTCTTTAATCTTTCCCTTGCGTATTGCAGCCTTTTTTTGACCGCCGAAACCGAAGCGTTGAGTATGTCCGCCATTTCGTCCGTCTTGTACCCTTCTATATAATGAAGGTAAAGCACCGTCCGATACTTAGGCGGCAGCGCAAACAGGCTCTCGAGTATTCCCGTATCACGCTCCTCCGCCGCCTGACCAGCTGCCTCATCTATATCGGCATGGCGGTGTCTTGCCCTGAACCGCGTCATGTTCTTGCATACGTTCACCGCAACGCGGATAAGCCATGCGCGGCGGTGTTCCTCGCTCTCAAAGGACGGGGCGCGGGTTATGTATCGGACATACGTTTCCGAAACCGCATCCTCCGCGTCTGCCGTGCTTGCAAGAATTCCAAGACAAAGGCGGAACAGCATATCAAAGTATTTTTCCGCAACGTACTCTGTCTCGGCGGCGGTCACGGCGCTGTTTTGCATCTTTATCATCTCCTTTCACTTTTAATACAACCGAGAGGTCAAAAAGGTGATATATTTTTTTAAAAAAATTTCTCTTGTTATTTTATCACAACGGCGGCGGGGGTTCAAGCTCCGCAATAAATCAGATGTTTACGGCGTTCGCTTTCTTTTTTCACATATTCCCGTACCGTAATATGCGTCAAAATTGGACAAAATAAACCAAAATAACAAAATTTATAAAAGGATATTGCAAAAAAAGCATACCTGTGATATAATAATGAAATTAAACGGAGTAAAAGTTTTAAACGGCTTTTTTAAGACTTTTTCCGTGATGCACGGCAGGTGCAGCGCTTTTATTTATGCCGTTTGGGGCGGCGGAACGGAGATTTTGTGTTATGCAGCTTTTAAAGGACAGAATATTGAAGGACGGCATTGTTAAAGAGGGGAATGTCCTGAAGGTGGACAGCTTTCTTAATCATCAGATGGATATATCGCTCTTTGAGGAAATCGGAAAAGAGTTCAAAAAACGGTTTGAGGGCGAGAGCATAAACAAGATACTTACAATAGAGGCGTCCGGCATCGGAATTGCGTGTATAGCTGCGCGCTATTTTAATGTGCCGGTCGTATTTGCCAAAAAGAGTAAAACAAAAAATATTGCGGGTGACGTCTACACCAGCAGGGTTGAATCCTTTACACACGGTCGTATCTACGACATCATGGTGTCTAAGGATTTTTTAAATTCAGGCGACCGAGTTCTTTTAATCGATGACTTTCTTGCAAACGGCTGTGCGCTCGAAGGCCTTGCGGAGCTTGTCCGCAGCGCGGGCGCGACGCTTGTCGGCGCGGGCATTGTAATAGAAAAAGGCTTTCAGCGCGGCGGCGACCTTCTCCGTTCAAAGGGCGTAAGGGTCGAATCGCTTGCAATCATCGACCGTATGGACGAAAGCGGGAGCATTACCTTCCGCGACTGATTTATGACATCTCGGAATTTCGTGACTGATTTACGGCATTTCGGAATTACGCGGCGGGTTTGCGGAATCTCGGAATTATGCGACTGATTTACGGCATTTCGGAATTACACCGCGGATTTGTGCTCAGGACGCCGCGCGTCGTATTTATTCCTTAATTATATCCAACGTATTAAAGGCCGCAGCGGTCTTTAAATAAAAAAAATTTTTTACAGGAGGAAGTTTTGATGAAAAACTTTAAAAAGGTTATCGCACTTGCACTGGCGCTTGTTATGACAGCTGCCGTACTCGCAGGCTGCGGAAAAAAGGACAGTCAGGAAGAAGGCAAGACAGACACATCCGATTTCAAGGTAGGCGTTATTCACATCGGCGACCCTGCCGACGGTGCGGGCTACTCATACGCTCATGACCTCGGTATCCAGGATATGCAGAAAAACCTCAACCTTAAGGACGACCAGATTATCCGCAAGATTAACATAAGCGACACCGACGCTGCGGCTACAAAAACCGCAATAGAGGAATGTATCGCTGACGGCTGCAAAATCATCTTCGGTACAAGCTGGGGATACATGGACACAATGGCTGAACTTGCAGAGAAGTACCCGGACGTTATCTTCTCACACGGCACAGGCTACAAAAACAACGGCAAGAACATGAACAACTACTTCGGCCGTATCTATCAGGCACGTTACCTCGCAGGTATCGCGGCAGGTCTTAAAACAAAGACAAACAAAATCGGCTACGTTGCGGCTATGGATAACACCAACTCGGAGGTTACCGGCGGTATCAACGCTTTCGCTATGGGTATCGAATCCGTAAACCCCGACGCAAAGGTTTATGTAAAGGTTACAAACTCATGGTTCAGTCCCGACCTCGAAAAGCAGGCGGCTGAAGCGCTCCTCGCAATGGACTGTGACGTTATCGGTCAGCACTGCGATACAACCGCTCCGCAGCTCGCTGCAGAGGCAAAGGGAGTTTGGGGCTGCGGCTACAACTCGGATATGACCAAGGACGCGCCTAAGGCTCACCTCACGGCTCCTATCTGGCACTGGGGCGTTTACTATACCAAGGCTGCAAAGGCTGCTATGGAAGGAAAATGGACAAACGAGGACTACTTCGGCGGCATGGATGACGGACTTGTTGACATTTCACCGCTTTCCGAGAACTGCGCAGAAGGAACAAAGGAAGCAATCGACGCTGCACGCGCAAAGATTGTTGACGGCTCAAACAAGATTTTTGCAGGCGAGCTGTTTGACAACCGGGGCAACCAGGTATGCAAGGACGGCGAGGTTATCTCTGACGAGGATATCACGGGTAATATGACGTGGTACTATAGAAACGTAGAGGTTAAATAACTACTCAAAGGGAATGTAAAAAAGTCCAGACCGCAAAAAGGTGATTAAAATTCAATAACATTAAACGTAAACCGATAATATTTTTAAAATATAGGTAGAAAAATCTCATGATACTCGATTTTTCTTGAATTTATGCCTTTTTGCTACGAACAAACTGAACCTCTCGGGCGTCGAAACAAGTCTATTTTCGTTCAACTGATTTATATAAATCAGTATCACTTATAAGACCTGTTTCTCCTTTCTCGTCAAAAGCCGCGGCTTTTGACGAAAGAGGAGCAGCCGCGTAAAGACAATTTGGTTTTCGGCTGTGACGAAAACCAAAAGAAATAACGCGAGCTGTGACGAACGCCTTCGGGTTCAGTTTGTCCGTTCTGAAGCATTTTTTCCTATTCCCGGTCTAAAAAACAGACTAATTCAGAACGGAGATTAACATGAACAACCAAAAAAATCATGCAGCTATCGAGCTGAAGGGAATTTCAAAGCGCTTCGGCAGCGTTGTTGCAAATAATAATATTGATTTGTCCGTTCGCCAGGGCGAGATTTTGGCGCTGCTCGGCGAAAACGGCTCCGGCAAGACAACACTCATGAATATTCTTGCCGGTATCTACCGTCCGGACGCGGGCGAAATCTATATAAACGGCGAACACGTAACCATAAATTCGCCCGAGGATGCGAACAAGCTCGGAATCGGCATGATACACCAGCACTTTAAGCTGGTGGACGTTCATTCCGCCGTGGACAACATCATCCTCGGCAGCAAAAAAGAAGGTTTCATCCTCAAAAAAAGCCGTTCCCGCAAGATAAAGGACATAAGCGCCAAATTCGGACTGGAAATCGACTCCGACAAAAAGGTCTATAATATGTCGGTAAGCGAAAAACAGACGGTCGAGATACTGAAGGTGCTGTATCGCGGCGCGGACATTTTAATTCTTGACGAGCCGACCGCGGTTTTGACCCCTCAGGAGACAAAAAAGCTCTTTGACATACTCCGCAAAATGAAGCAAAACGGCTGTGCGGTTATCATTATCACGCACAAGCTGAACGAGGTAATGGAAATCAGCGACCGCGTAACCATTCTCCGCAAAGGCGAGAGTATTGAAACGGTCGAAACACGCGACTGTGACGCGCACAAGCTGACCGAGCTTATGGTCGGCAGACCGATTGAGCTTTCCATTGACCGCCCCGACGCGGGCGGCACCGACCCCATGCTTGAAATCCACCGGCTGACGGTTACAAATGACGAGGGCGTTGACGCGCTGAAGGACGTAACCTTCGACCTTCGCCGCGGCGAAATTCTCGGCGTTGCGGGCGTTGCGGGCAGCGGTCAGAAGGAGCTTTGCGAGGCTGTTGCGGGACTTGTTCCCGTAAGGGAAGGCGCAATCCTCTATAACCGTGAGAACATCGTCGGCAAAACCCCGGAGGAAATCATCCGACTCGGCATAAGCATGAGCTTTATCCCTGAGGACAGGCTTGGTATGGGACTTGCCGCGTCAATGGGAATCGCGGAGAATATGCTGCTTAAAACCTATAAGTCGGGCAAGGGTCCGTTTGTTCGGCGCAAAGGCTCACGGCAGCTTGCAAAAAAGATTGTTGACAAGCTCGGAATCGTTACTCCGGGAATTGACGTACCGGTAAGGCGGCTTTCCGGCGGAAACGTACAAAAAGTCCTGCTCGGCCGTGAAATCGAATCGCAGCCGAACGTACTTATCACCGCATACGCGGTGCGCGGTCTTGACATAAACTCGTCCTATGTTGTCTATGACGCACTGAACGAGCAAAAGAAAAACGGCGTAGGAATACTGTTCGTAGGCGAGGACCTGGACGTAATGCTGGAGCTTTGCGACAGAATCATGGTGCTTTGCCACGGCAGAGTAACAGGCATTGTTGACGCAAGGACTGCTAAAAAGGAACAGCTTGGAATGATGATGACAGACGCGGCGGAGGTGAAGAAAAATGGCACGGAAAACTGATAAGAGTACGCGGCACTCCGAGCCGCTTTTCAGGGTTGCAAAGCGCACAGAGCTGACGGGTCTGCGGCTTGCCGCGGTTTATGCCGCCGCGCTTGTTGCGGCGCTTGTTGCGGGCGGTATATTTCTGCTCGCTATAGGTAAGCCTCCGCTTGAGATATACGCGGGAATCGTAAAAAAGAGTATAAGCAACAGCATCTACTTCCGTCAGACGGTCGAAAAGGCAGTTCCTCTGCTTATAACCACGCTCGGAATACTCATTGCCTTTAAAATGCAGTTCTGGAACATCGGCGGCGAGGGTCAGGTAATAGTCGGCGCGATTTTTGCGACCTTCTTTACCATCTACTTCCCGAATCTGCCGCACCCGATTCTGATTACGCTCATGCTCGTTGCCGGCTTCATCGGCGGCGGACTCTGGGGACTTATCCCCGCGTATTTCAAGTCGAAATACGGCACAAACGAAACTCTTTTCACACTCATGCTCAACTATATAGCGCTTTACTTCATCAAGTTTTTTGCCGAAGGGCCGTGGAAGGACAAGGACGCGGGATTCCCGATGATAAAGAGCTTTGACAAAAACGCATGGCTTGACACGGTTTTCGGGATTCACATCGGTTGGATAATCGCGCTTGTGCTTGTGGCATTTGTGTTCGTGTATCTGCGCCGCACAAAGCACGGCTACGAAATAGCGGTTGTCGGCGAGAGCGAGAACACCGCGCGCTATGCGGGAATGAACGTGCGCAAAATCGTAATGCGTACAATGTTTCTAAGCGGCGCGATATGCGGTATCGCGGGCGTTGTTCACTCGGCGGGCGTTTCGCACCAGCTTAGCAGCGGCGTTGCGGGCGGCGTGGGCTTTACCGCTATCATCATCGCATGGCTGTCGCGGCTCAATCCGATTGTTACGGTGCTTGTTTCGCTGCTCTTTGCCATACTGGAAAAAGGCTGCAGCGCTATACAGGACCAGTTCGGACTGGCAACTGCGGTATCGGAAATTTTGCAGGGAATAATACTGTTCTTTGTTCTCGGCTTTGATTTCTTTGTACGCTACAGAATAATCTTCGCGGGCGGAAAGCACGGCGCGGACGTTAAGGAGGAAAAGTAGAATGAAAATGATTACTGCATTTCTCGTTGCGGCGGTAAAAGCGGGAACTCCGCTGCTTTTCGGAACAACCGGCGAGATTATAACCGAGAGGGCGGGAAGCCTTAACCTCGGCGTTGAAGGTATGATGTGTATGGGCGCGATATGCGGCTTTTATACGGGTTATACGACAAACAGTCTCCTCCTTGCGCTGATTGCGGCAATACTCGCAGGTGCGGCGGGCGCGCTGATTTACGCGTTTCTGACAATAACAATGAAGGCAAACCAAAACGTAGTCGGTCTTGCCCTCACCATATTCGGACAGGGTTTTTCAAACTTTTTCGGCCAGATGATGATAAGCAATGCTCCCAACGGCATAAAGCCGGCTCTTCCTCAGGGGATTTTTTCACGGCTTTCGGATATGCCTATTCCTCTGCTTTCAAAAATACCGTTTATCGGCGAGACGCTTTTCTCGCACAGTATTTTGGTATATATAGCCGTAATAACCGCGATACTCTGCGGACTGTTTCTTTCAAGGACGCGGACGGGACTTAATCTGCGCTCGGTCGGCGAAAACCCTGCGGCGGCAGACGCGGCCGGCATAAACGTTGACCTTGTAAGGTACATAAGCACGGTTGTCGGCGGCGGCATCTGCGGTCTGGGCGGCGCGTATCTTGCGCTTGTCGGCGGCGGCGGTCAGTGGAACAACGGCTGCGTTGACGGTCACGGCTGGATTGCGGTGGCATTGGTTATCTTCGCGGGCTGGAGTCCGTTCAAGGCAATCCTCGGCTCGCTTATCTTCGGCGCGTTCAGCGTTTTGCAATTCTATGCACCAAAGGATGTGCTTCATATCCCGAACGCATTTTATGTAATGCTGCCGTTTGTCGTTACCGCGGTAGTCCTTGTATTTACCTCAATGCGCAAGACAAAGGAAGGCGCACAGCCAAAGAGCTGCGGTCTTAACTACTTCCGTGAGGAAAG
>URZD01000023.1 GCA_900552305.1 uncultured Eubacteriales bacterium | reverse complement strand
CGGGAACGGCGATTCGTTTGTGTTCAGCTTTATGTACTGCATATCCTGCGGCTGTTCGCCCGGCGTATACGGCGTAAGCCTTTTATATTTACTGCTGAAAAATTTGCTCATTTTCTGTTGCTCCTTTCGGGCATATGTTACTGAATAACACGGCGGTCAAGCCGATTTTTAACCGCTTTCGGCTTTTTTGTGCCGCGCTCTGCCCTGTTTCAATCCGACGCTCGGTCATACGGACAACGGCGCCCGTATGTCCAAAGCGTTTTATTCCTCCTCAAGACGTATAACCGCGCTCCTTGCGTGCGCCGTCAGTCCTTCTTTTTTCGCAAACCGCTCCACATCGCGGGCGGTGCGCTTTAATGCGTCCTTTGTATAATAGGTATACTGGGTCTTTTTTATAAAATCGTCAACCGACAGCGGACTTGAAAACTTTGCCGTGCCGCTTGTCGGCAGCGTGTGATTTGGCCCCGCAAGATAGTCGCCCAAAGCCTCCGGGCAGTTCTTGCCCATAAACACCGACCCCGCATGACGTATCGAGTCAAGGTAGTCAAACGGATTGTCAACGCAAAGCTCCAAATGCTCCGGCGCAATCTCGTTTGCAATGTCTATGGCGGATTTCAGATTCTTTGCAACGATAATTTTTCCGTTTTTGTCTATGGATTCGCGGGCAATCTCGCTGCGCTCCAGCGTCGGCATCTGCTTTTCAAGCTCGGTCTGTACCGCCGCCGCAAGAGATGCCGAATCGGTCACCAAAACCGCGCTTGCCAGTCGGTCATGCTCCGCCTGTGACAGCAAATCCGCGGCAACGTATCTTGGGTTGCAGGTTTCGTCCGCGACAATAAGAATCTCGCTCGGCCCCGCAATCATATCGATTGAAACGGTGCCGAACACCTGTTTCTTTGCCTCCGCAACAAACGCGTTGCCCGGACCGACAATCTTGTCGACCTTGGGTATGCTCTCCGTGCCGTAGGCAAGCGCGGCGATTGCCTGTGCGCCGCCGACCTTGAAAATTCTGTCAACGCCCGCAATATGCGCCGCCGCAAGTATCGCGGGATTTACCTTGCCGTCCTTGCCCGGAGGGGTTGTGATGACCACCTCGCGGCAACCCGCCAGCTTTGCGGGAATCGAGTCCATAAGCACGGTTGACGGATATGCCGCCGTTCCCCCGGGAACATACAGACCCGCGCGGTCGACCGGAATCACCTTCTGACCGATTACTATGCCGTCCTCATCATTTATTATAAAGCTGCTACGCACCTGTTTTTCGTGGAATTTGCGAATGTTCGCCGCCGCCTTATTCAAAACCTCAACAAACTCAGGCTCGACCGCCGCCATTGCCTCCTCAATCTCGTTTTCGGAAACCGCAAGGCAGGACAGACTTACTCCGTCAAACTTCTTTCCGTATTTAAAAAGAGCCGCGTCGCCGTTTTCCCTTACGTCCGCAATTATGTCGGCTACAATCTTTTCCACGTCAACCTCGGGGGTCACCCGTGCAAAAATCTCCTTATTATCTATCTCTCCGTATTTCAGTATTTTTATCATAGTGTTTTCGCTCCCCCTTTGCCGTCCGCATTCTCGCGGCATTCGGTCTGTTTTGCCATGTCGGCGGTAATTCTTTCAATCTGTTCGCCCTTAAACTTAAAGCTCGCCTTGTTCGCTATCAGCCGCGCGCTTATCGGCACAATCGTTTCAAAAGCCTCAAGGTTGTTTTCCTTCAGCGTTGTTCCCGTTTCCACAATATCGACTATCACGTCCGACAGTCCCAAAATCGGCGCAAGCTCTATCGAGCCGTTAAGGTGTATTATATCGATATCTCTGCCCTTGGACGCGTAAAAATTCTTTGCGATTTCCGAAAACTTTGTCGCAACCCTAAGCGTGTTGCGCATATTATCCCTGAAATCCTTTTTCGCCGCGACTGCCATAC
Organism: uncultured Eubacteriales bacterium; assembly: GCA_900552305.1. Lineage (GTDB taxonomy): Bacteria > Bacillota > Clostridia > Monoglobales > Monoglobaceae > UMGS1494. The sequence goes on along the minus strand of URZD01000023.1, from coordinate 15,070 downwards.
GGCACTTACCTATGCCGAGGTCGAGCAGCTCGTAAACGTCGGGACTGTATTCAAGAAGTATATCCTTCCCCGCAACGCCCACGTCCGCCGCGCCGCGCTCCACATAAATCGCAACATCGGAAGGTTTAACCCAAAAATATCTTACTCCCTTTTCGGGATTTTCAAAAATCAGCTTTCGGTTGTTCTCCTTTATGGACGGACACTCAAAACCCGCCCTTTCAAACATTGAATACACCTTTTCACCGAGCCGCCCCTTCGGCAGCGCAACATTAAGCATTGTTTTCAATTATCTCAACCCCCTTGCCGCACAGCTTTAAAAGCTGTCTGTATCTCAGCTTTTCCGGAATCTTTTTCTGTGCGGTGACGCTCCTTCCGTCAGCCGCCAAAAGCCTTACCGCGCGGCTGAGCGTCGCCGTGTCGCAGTCCTCGTCATATAAAATCAGCGCGTCCACATCATAGCCGCTGTCCGTCTCCGCAAACCGCTCCAGCATATCAAGATATACCGCAAAGCCTATCGCGTGCGGTCCCTTGTTCATCTTTTTCATCAGCTTGTCATACTGACCGCCCGCAAGAACTCCCGACGCAACGCCGTTTATAAAGCCTTTGAACACAAATCCGTTATAGTAATTCATGTCGTTTATTACCGAAAAATCTATCCGAACTCTGTCCTCAAAGCCTTCCTCCTCCAAAAGCGACACAATCCGCAGCAGTCTGTCTACAGGCTCCGCAATTTCATCGCTTCGCAGCTTTTCCAGTACCGGCGCGACCTTAGCCGCGTTTCCGTAAGCGGAAAGCAGCATACCGAGAGCAGAGCCGTCAACCCCCGCCGCCGCGCACACCGCGTTTATGCCGTAAACATTCTTTTCGCCTATGCACTTGTACACCTCGGCAAGCGCCCCGCCGTCAAGTCCAAGACTGTCAACCACCGCCGAAACAATGTCAAGCTGAGAAATATCAAGGACAAAATCCGCCGATATTCCTTCAAGGCTTTTTGCCGCAAGCAGCAGTACCTCGTAAATATTGTACTCGTCAACATCGCCGATACATTCAAGTCCTACCTGCATTATCTCTTTAAAAGAGCGGCTTCCCTTTGGCACGCGGTAAACATTTTCGTTGTAATATACCTTCTGAACGCAGCCCTTTTTGTACTCGCTGTTCTTTATTATAGAAAGCGTAACGTCCGGCTTCATAGCCATCAGCCTTCCGTCCGTATCGTTAAAGGTAATTATGTTGTCCGAGATAAGAAAATCCTTATTCCGCACATACAAATCGTATTCCTCAAACCGACTCATCTTAAACTGTGTATATCCGTAGCTGCGGTACAGTCTGCGCATTTCACAAGCCGCCGCCTCGTCCTTTTTCATTATATCCGTGTCCGTTTTCATGCTCTTACCTCACTTTAACACTTTATCACTTTATTATTTTAGCACACTAAAGCGATAAAGTCAATAGGATATTATAATTTTTTAGAAAATTATCCCGTCACCGTATGAGTCACAAACACCTCGCGCGTGCTGTTTGTAAGGACAGCCGCGGCTTTTTCCGCGTCGGCGGCATTTTTGAATATGCCGAAAACAGACGGTCCGCTGCCGCTCATCAGCGCGTAGTCCGCGCCGCAGTCGGTCATGACCTTTTTATATTCGCCGATTTCGCGGTGTTTTGCCGCGGTCACCGTTTCAAGAATGTTTCCGCCGCACGCGGCAAGACCCTTTATATCGCCCCGCCTTATCGCGGCAAGCGCGCCGCGCGTGTCGGGATGAGCGATTCCTTCGTCAAGGACAAGGCTTTTATATACATGAGCCGTTATTACCTCAAACTCCGGTTTTGCGACAACCATTGTTCCGACATTAAGCGGCTCAACCTCCGAAAGCTCCGTTCCTATACCGCTTGCGAGCATCGCCCCGCCGTAGATAAAGAACGGCACGTCCGCGCCGATTTTTCCGCCAAGCTCCGCAAGTCCGCTGCAAGAAAGCGGCTCCCCGAAACCCGCGTTGAGCGCGCGCAGCACGCCCGCCGCGTCGGACGAGCCACCGCCGAGTCCCGCGCCCATAGGTATGTTTTTTTCGATATGTATTCCGACCTCGGCGTCTTCTCGGACCGTTTCAAGAAACAGCTTTGCCGCGCGCGCCGCAAGGTTGCCGCCGTCGCACGGAATACGGCTGTCCGTGCATGATATATGTATGCCGCAGCCGCTATGTGCGCTCACCGTAAGGGTGTCATATATCCCTATCTGCTGCATTATCATTTCCACCTCGTGATAGCCGTCGCTGCGCCGCGACTTGACGTCCAGCGTCAGATTCACCTTTGCATAGCATTTTACCGTTATTTTATCAGTTTGTATTTTCATATTATTTCCAATTCCTCCGCCGCGTTCAAGCGTTAATATACGCGCCCGCAAAAATTATGTTCGCGCAAAGCGCAAGACTCGCCGCGCAATGTTAAAACCCGTGCCATACTTCGTTCAAAACCAAAACTCGCCATACGTCCGCAAAATCCGCCGCGCGCCGCGCCGATTATTCCCGCCGCTTTGCGTTGCCGCGCCCGCGGCATGGTTTTTCGCGCCTATACAGCTATGGCTTCCGTTTTCGCGGAAGCCATACGCTGTGATATATTATTATTTCTCCGAATCCCCGGACTTCAACGCCGTACCGTCTGCACTATCCGCAAAGTCTGCACTATCCATGCCTACTTTGCCGTCCGCGCCGTCTTTATCCTCCACATTACCGGCATTTTCCGCTGCCGCGTCCATATTCTGTGCGTCAGCCTTCTGCGCCGCTGCGGGCGCAAAAAGAGCCTCAAACTCGTCCTCGTCAACCTTTTCCTTTTCAAGAAGCAGCTTTGCGGTTGCCTCCACCTTGTCGGACTGCGCCTTCAGTATATCTGTACAGCGCGCGTAGCAGCCGTCGATTATATGCTTGATTTCCGCATCGATTTTCGCCGCAACGTCCTCGCTGTAATTCTTTGTATGGCCGAGGTCCCTGCCGATAAACACCTCGTCGCTGCTGCTTGAAAACGTTCGCGTTCCCAAAGAGTCGCTCATGCCGTACTTAACTATCATGTTTCTTGCTATCGCCGTTGCGCGTTCAAGGTCGTTTGACGCGCCCGTGCTTATATCGCCGAGGAATAGCTGCTCCGCAACGCGTCCGCCAAGCAGCGACACTATTTCCTCCAGCATTTCGGTTCTGGAGGTGTACGAAACATCCTCTTTCGGAAGCGAGAGCGTATATCCGCCGGCTCTGCCGCGCGGAATAATCGAAATCTGGTGTACTCTGTCCTGGGTAGGCAGCATCTTTGACACAACCGCGTGACCCGCCTCGTGATACGCGGTCAGTTTGCGTTCCTTCTCGGTTACCACGCGGGTTCTCTTCTCCGGCCCCGCAACAACCTTCATAATCGATTCTTCAAGGTCGAACATGGTGATTTTCTTCTGTCCCGCCTTTGCCGCACGGAGCGCAGCCTCGTTCATAAGGTTTTCAAGGTCGGCGCCCGTGAATCCTACGGTCGTCTTTGCAAGCACGTCAAGGCGCACGTCCTCCGCAAGCGGCTTGCCCTTGGCGTGTACCTTCAGTATTTCTTCTCTACCCTTAACGTCCGGCGCGTCAACCAAAACCTGACGGTCAAATCTGCCCGGTCGCAGGAGCGCGCTGTCCAGTATATCGGGGCGGTTTGTCGCCGCGATTACTATAACGCCCTCGTTCACGCCAAAACCGTCCATCTCAACCAGCAGCTGGTTAAGCGTCTGCTCTCTTTCGTCATGACCGCCGCCGAGTCCCGCGCCCCTCTGGCGGCCTACGGCGTCAATCTCGTCTATGAATATGATACAGGGAGCGTTCTTTTTTGCGTGTTCAAACAGGTCGCGGACACGCGACGCGCCTACTCCGACAAACATCTCTACAAAATCCGAGCCGGAAATCGAAAAAAACGGAACCCTCGCCTCGCCGGCAACAGCCTTTGCGAGGAGGGTTTTACCCGTTCCAGGAGGCCCTACGAGCAAAACGCCCTTGGGAATCCTTGCGCCAAGCTCGCGGAATTTCTGCGGCGCTTTAAGGAACTGGACTATCTCCTTAAGCTCCTCCTTTTCTTCGTCCTCGCCCGCAACGTCCGCAAAGGTCTTTCGGTTATTTGGGTCAACCGACATCTTTGCGCGGCTCTTGCCGAAGGACATCATTCCGCCCTTGCCGCCGCCCTGGGTCTGACGCATGAAAAACACCCAAAAAACAATCATTATAATTATCAGTCCTATTGACGGAAGAATGCTGAGCCACCACGGCGGAGTCTTTGGCTCCGGCGTGTCAACCTTCAGTGTTCCCGCGTCAACCTGACGCTCTATTTCCTTGCCCACACTCTCGTAAAGAGCGTAATAACCCGGTATCGCAACGGTCAGCTTTGTGTTGTCGGTCAGCGTTGCCGTTGCCGTTGTGTCGACAATCTGGATTTCCTTTACCTGTTCCTCCTTTATCATCGTACACAAATCCGAGTAGATGTATTTGGTCTGACTCTCCGGCATTGAGGACATAATAAATATTGCCAGTATGATTAAAAACAGCATGATATAAAAGCTCATTCTGCGCGCAAAATTCTTCAAGCCGCTACCTCCTTGTTTATTGTTGATAATTATATATCTTACCATATGTTGACTTTAAAAACAATAGCAAAACCGAATTTTTAAAAAAAATGTAACATTAATAGTATTGACAAAATATCAAATAACAATTACAATACATTTATATGACTATTATCAAAAGAGAAACGAAGGGAAGCTGCAATGAGCAAACACAAAATGCAAAACAAAACAAACGATAAGAAAACAAAAGAGCCGCAAAAAAGGTTTCAAACCTTTGCAGCAATATTTGCCGTTCTCGCCGTCATAGCGGCGGCAGCGCTGATAATAGTATTTGCAGGCGGCAGGAAAGGGGACAAAAAAATGTCAGATGACACGGTAAGAGTTAAGGTTGAGATGGAAAACGGCGGTGAATTTATTCTTTCGCTTTATCCGGAATACGCTCCGCAGACGGTTGAAAACTTTGTGGAGCTTGTAAACGACGGTTTTTATGACGGCGTAGGCTTTCACAGGGTAGTCGATGGCTTTATGGCTCAGGGCGGCGACCCGGACGGCACGGGCATGGGCGGCAGCGGCACGACAATCAAAGGCGAGTTCGCCGCAAACGGCTTTAAACAGAACACGCTTTCGCACAAGCGCGGCGTGATTTCCATGGCACGGTCGCAGGATTATGACAGCGCAAGCTCACAGTTCTTTATCTGCTATGACGACGCGAGCTTTCTTGACGGTCAGTACGCCGCATTCGGCGAGGTGACTAAGGGTATGGACGTTGTCGACGATTTTCTCAAGGTAAAAAGAACATATAACTCTATGGGCGAGCTTGCCTCACCGACAGAGCCGATAACAATGAAAAAATTAACCGTACTTGACGATTAGTTTTGGTTTATATTTAATTTAAGATTGGAGAATAACATAATGAAAAAGTTTTTAGCAATGGTTTTGGCAATCGCATTACTCTGCTCCGTGACCGCATTTGCGCATCCGTTCACCGATGCGGTGGGTCACTGGGCGGAATCGGACATTGACGCGGCGTACGGCGCAAAGATAATAAGCGGCGACGGCAACGGTCTTTTCCGTCCGGACGACAGCATTTCAAGGGGCGAGTTCCTTAAAATGCTTGTCAGCGTAGTATGCAGCGAGATGAATACGGAAATCCCCGCCGATTTTGAGGATTCCGCGCACTGGGCGTCAAAATACTACAATTTTGCAACAAATATGCTTTACACCCCTCTGACCGAGACGGACGCGGTTGACGGCGCCGTTCCGGGACTTATGGACAGCGCGTCATTCGACCTTCCGATTCAGCGCTGGGAAATGGCATACCTGCTCGGCAACATAGTAATTCCGTTCACGCAGTATCTTGACGAGGAGTACAAGGCTCCCGAGTACAGCGACTCCGCAGAGGTGGACAAACTCCCCAAGGCGGTTTCGGTATGCGTAAACAACTGCATTTCCGCGGGACTTGTAAAGGGCGACGAAAACGGCAACTTCAACCCCAAAAACGGAGGTACGCGCGCAGAGGCCGCCGTACTTATGAACCGCTGCGCAAACGTCGTTAAGAAGGCTATCGAGAACTATAACGCCGCAGCAGAGGAGGCAAAAAAGCAGGCGGAGGCAAAGCTTGAAGCGTCGCGCATTACCTATGATAAAATTCCGACAGGTCACCCGGTTGTTACAATCCTTATGGAAAACAACAAGACCGTAAAAATCGAGCTTTATCCGGAGTACGCGCCGCAGACGGTTGCAAACTTTGTATCGCTTGTAAAGTCGGGATTTTATGACGGTCTGACCTTTCACAGAATCGTTGAAGGATTTATGGCGCAGGGCGGCGACCCGAACGGCGACGGCACGGGCGGCTCGGAGCATACGATTCTCGGCGAATTCTCCGCAAACGGCTTTGACAAAAATACTCTCAAGCATGAAAAGGGAACGGTTTCAATGGCGCGTTCCGCACTTGCAAACAGCGCAAGCTCGCAGTTCTTTATCTGCTACGGCGACGCAAGTTTTCTTGACGGTCAGTATGCCGCATTCGGCAAGGTTACCGAGGGCATGGACGCTATAGAGGAATTTACAAAGAGCGAGATGAAAGCCAACGCAATGGGTGAGCTTGCTTCGCCAGTTACGCCTATAGTAATGAAAAAGGTTACCGTAAAATAAGCAAGGGAAAAGAAAAAAAGTTCAGACCGCTGACAAAGTCAAAGTCAGCGGTCATTTATTTGCAAAAAAACTTTCCAAAACATACGTAATATGGTATAATATAAGTATAGAAAACAGCGTAATAATGGGGTGTTGAAATGCTTTCGGAAGGAAGAAACCGACAAAGGAAGTAACCATTTAAAAGCAAATGCAAACAAAAATAAATTTGTCGAAGATACCGTAAAAGTCGAAGCACAAGAGTATATAAAAGAATTAAATGCGGCAATTAACTAAGACAGAGTAAAGCATGGAAAGAAACCCTCGAAATTTGATGAAACCCCTAAAAAGCCTGACGATGAAGATGATGAAAACTGCTTTGATGACGATACGCCCACCAAAACAATTAAGAAAGATCCCGACAGCGGGTTTATGCACAGAGACGGAAAAACACAAGGCTTCTTTTACCTTGATCACAGAACAGCAGTCCCTCTTTTTCAAAGTAGATGCCTATTTCTCTTTCTCTCAATTTTCTTGCTGCTTCAAGTGTAACCGTAACATTTCGAGAGAATCTTGATATGGATTTTGTTATTATAAAGTCAATTTTACCGCTGTAACAATCGTCTAACATCTGTTGAAATTCTGGGCGGTTATCTGCGTTGGTTCCGCTTATACCTTCACCGCCATATACTTTTAAAGTCAAAGTAATTTGCATTAGATATAATTAAGATTTGTAATTCTGTGAAAAGAGAGAAAAAAGAAAGCATATTAACGAATCAGATTATTCGCAGCGGAACGAGCATAGGTGCGAATGTAAGAGAAGCCTTTTACGGACATGGGAGAAATGATTTTATCGCAAAGCTGCAAATAGCGTTAAAAGCGTGTTCGGAAAGCGAGTATTGGTTGGAATTGCTTATAGAAATCGGATATTATGAGGGCCGAACAATTCTTGATAAATGTACTGAAATAAAGAAAATACTAATTGCGTCAATCAATATAGCAAAGAAAATCAAAATTAAAATTTTAAATACATCAATGTAACGCAGACGATTAAAACATATTGTCTGTTTTTTTTGTGCAGATTATTTTTGAAATGGGATGCTCTTTCCTTTAAGTATTATACAAGATGAATGCTGTGGATAAAGAATACATAAATTTTATTTCTGACATTTTTCACAATTTTAACATAAATTTTTCAAACTGTCTTGCATATTACATCGATATGGTATATAATAATTGTAATATGCAAATTCTAATAAATCAACGTAAAAAACAAAAGGAGGAATTATTGTGTTGAAGAAAATTTTAACGGCAGTGCTTTGCACGTTTATGCTGCTTTGCACTGTTGCGTTCGCCGCAGCCGAGCTGAAAGCGGGCGATACCGCCTATGTTGTATACGGCGGCACTGTAAATGTTACCAAAAACCCCACCTATTCAGGCGGTATAAGCGAGATCAGCAAAGGAGCCAAGGTGACGGTTTTGGAGCCTTATGTAGTCGGAGAGGACAACAGAAAGTTTCATAAAATTCAGCTTTCGGACGGCACGGTCGGATATGTCCTTGCTTATACATCGGCTCGGGAAACAACACCGATACTCGAAGCCGGCAAGACTGCCGAAAAGGAGTTAAACAAGCAATGGGCGTCTTCCGATACTGACAAGTATCAGCACGCAATAGAGATGACATTTCTTTCTGATTACATCTACGGTGGCAGCAAAACAACCGAGGGCAAAGAAAGGAATTTTTATGCTAAGGTACCGACAGAATGGGTAAGACATGACCGTCCCGCGTCACTGCCGCTTGTGGGAATGGCTATTGTACATATTGGCGATGAGGGAAAAATCGGCTCGGTAAAAGCCTCGTTCTATCCCGGCAATCCGCCGATTAACTATCATGTCAGAAGACTTGATGAGCTCAGAGAAATAGGGTATGAGCCATTGTTTTCCGAAAAAACCAGAACAGAAGCAAACGCAAACACCGCATTCTATGCAACAACAACAAATGAATTTGAGGTTGTTGCATATAATGAGAATTGGGTTGCAATATGGAGCGAGGGCGGCGTTGATGAATCGCGCGGCTCAATCAGACAGTGCGGCGAGAAGGACGGTACTGCCTTCACAAGCTGGAAGCCAGCTGTATATTTTCTGCCGAGAAAAAATTGTTATATCTTAGATATTAACAATCAGGTATCAACCGCTCCGAAAATCGAGGCGGTGGGCAAGGCGACCGGTCTTTTAATGGTTAAGACCACTCCGGATAATACGGATTATGTAAAATCGGGCGTTATTAAAATCAATCAGTCGCTTCAGATTGTAGATGCTACTCCGCAGAACGGTCATTATAAGATTTACTATAAGAAGGGTCTTTATTATGTTGACGCAAAGTATGTGAATGCACAGCTTGCAAATACTCAAAAGCCGACAACTCAGTACAAAGCAATATCTGCCGTTGACTGTGATATTTCTGACGGGGCTTCGGCTATCGGCTCGGTTAAAAAGGGTGCGGCAATTGATGTTATCGAGAAGGACTATGACGGAGCAAATTCAAAAATCTGGTTTAACTCGAAGGTATGCTACATTCCGACAAGTAACCTCACCGAATTTACCAAAACACTGTCCGCAGCGGACACGGCGGCACTCGGTAAACCTATCGGCGTTCTGTCCGTAGATACTCCTTGGGGCGAATGGGGCGCACTGACATATTCTCCCGAAGGAATTGCAAAGCTGAAGGAGTACCGTTACGGATATATCAATGTCGATATGGATAAGATGACGGAGTACAGCAAGTGGGTTCTTTCAAACAACGGCGACATCAATAAAATACAAGACAGAGAATGGGTAAATGTATACGGTATCGAAGATTTTTCGTTTGACCGCGATGCGGATATGAGAGATATTCCCGGAATAGATCCAAATGATATAGAGCCGTGGATTATTACAGGAAAAATCTATACTATTTTCTATAACGGAGAGATTCGCTATCTGGTTCATGAGGATGATCAGCATGACACATTTACCTATTATCCCGGAAACGGATTCAGCAAAAATTCCGTTGCAAAAACGCAGACCGTTTGCCTTGAAGGTCGCAAATTTAACACTGTTGCATATAACATTGATGACAATAACTACTTTAAGCTCAGGGATATTGCAGAAATCCTTGACGGAACAATTAAAACCTTTGACATTAAGTACGACGGTGCAACAAATTCTATTGATATGCTGAGCTTTTATGATTACACAGAGGTCGGCGGTGAATTAACACCGGGTGACGGCGCTGAAAGAACAGCCTTTTCGTCATCGGCATTCTTAACGCTTGACGGTGTTCCGATTAAGGCAACCTGCTATAATATCAATGACAACAATTACTTCAAGCTTCGCGATATAACAGACGCGCTGGATTGCCGCGTTGAGTGGGACGAAAGCACTCAGATGATTTGGGTCATTCCCGCAAGAACAGCATATGACGATCCCGATGAGATAATGGGCTGATTTTATTTGAATTGACTTCAAATATAAGAAAATTTAATACCAAAGCAAATGGCAGTAATATTGTAAATGGATATTACTGCCATTTTTTACCGTGTTAGCGTTTAAAGGTATTGTGATTTTTCAATCACATCAAACATCCGGGTCAACGCCCGCGCCTAATCGGTAAAACAGTGCGACCATGCAAAGAACACCTTTTTCAGCATTACCGCAAAATCTCCGCTTGCCGCCTTGAAAACTATCCTTTTCATTGCTACATCATTTTTCGCGCAGAGCGGCAGCTCTCCGCAAGGCTTGTTATCTATGCTCAAAATCATTTTCCCCAGAACGTCACCCTTTTTAACGGGAGCCTCAATCCCCTCAAACGGTTCGGTTTTTATGCTTATTTTGCCTTCCTCGCCTTCGCGTATCGGAATTTTTACATCGTCCGCGCATATAAGCTCAACGCTGCGCGCCTCTCCCTTTTTGACCTCGGCGCGGCAGATGACCTCGCCCTTGGGTTTTACCGTGTACTGTTTAAACTCCGCAAAAGCGCTGTTATAAAGGTCGCGGTGGTCGTTCCAGTCATCGGGAGCGTTCAGCGTTACGCATATAAGGCGCATACCGTCGCGCTCCACCGCGGTGACAAGGCACCTTCCCGTTGCTTTTGTAAAACCGGTTTTTATCCCTATACAGCCGTCATACATTGACAAAAATTTGTTATGATTAACCAGACGGCGGTTGTAATCGTGATCCTTCCACGGCACGCTTTGACTTTTTGTGGAAACAATCTTTGCAAAGGTCGGATTTTTCATTGCGTATGCGCTGATTTTTGCCAAATCGAGCGCGGTTGTGTAATGCTCCGCATCCGAAAGACCGTGCGGATTGGTAAAGTGGGAATTGTACGCGCCTATCTCAAGCGCGGTTTCGTTCATAAGCTTTACGAATTTTTCCACCGAGCCTGAAACCTGCTCCGCAACGGCGGTTGCCGCATCGTTTCCCGATACGAGCATAAGTCCGTAGAGCAAATCCGAAAGCGTGAGCCTTTCGCCCTTTATAAGGTACATTGACGACCCCTCAACCCCGCTCGCGTTCGCCGAAACCGTGGCAAGCGAGTCAAGCTCTTTATTCTCTATCGCGCATATAGCGGTCATTATCTTTGTCGTGCTTGCCATGCCCGCGCGCGTATCTCCGTCCTTTTCATATAAAACCCTGCCCGAAGCCGCGTCAATCACAGCCGCGCTCCGCGCCGAAATCCCATATGCCGTTTCCGAAACAGTGCCGACGGTAAGCAAAAGCGCAAGCGCCGCAGAAAATACTCTGATTACCATTTTCAAGCTTTTCACCTCTACTATTCAAGGTATTAAAATTTTCCGTTTGTTATTCCCTCCCCCGGAAAAATTTTTTCAAAAAAACTCTTGACTTTTTGTTTTTGCTGTGCTATATTAAGTGTATTAAGTTGCTTAATACACTTAATATAGCAGGAGGTGATTGTATGATTAGTTTGGATTACAAGGACGGACGCAGCCTGCACGAGCAGATAGCGGCACAGCTGAAGGAGCTTATCATAAGCGGAGCGTTGACGCGGGATGAGCAGCTGCCGTCGGTAAGGGAGCTTTCGGTCAGCCTTACGGTGAATCCGAACACGGTGCAGCGCGCGTACCGCGAGCTGGAGCTTGAAGGGTTTACCTACAGCGTAAAGGGCAGGGGCAGCTTTGTTGCGCCGGTCACAAGGGCGCAGAACGAAAAAAAGGCTTTGGAGCTTTACGAAAGGCTCACATCGATTATCAAGGAGCTTATGTATCTGGGCGAGAAAAAGGTCAGCGTAGAAAACATTGTAAACAATATATATTCGGAGAAGGGGGTTTAATGTATGATTAAGGTATCGGGCGTTGACAAGCACTTTGACGATTTCAAGGTACTTGACAACTTTTATCTTGAGGCGCCCAAGGGCGCAATTTACGGACTTGTCGGTCCGAACGGCGCGGGCAAAACTACAATTATAAATCATATAACGGGCGTACTGAAGCCCGAAAGAGGAACGATTACCGTAAACGGCGAGGACGTTTGGGAAAACGAACGCGTAAAGCAGTCGGTTCTGAGCATTGCGGACGACTGGTTTTACTTCGGCTCGTTTACGGTAAAGCAGATGGCGGCGTTTTACCGCAGCGTGTATCCGACGTTCAACGATGCGAGGTACGAGGCGATAAAGCCGATATTCGGAATCGATGAAAAACGGCAGATACGCAAGCTGTCAAAGGGCATGAAAAAGCAGGTGGCGTTCTGGCTCAGCCTTAGCGCGATGCCGGAGGCGCTTATACTTGACGAGCCTCTTGACGGACTTGACCCGGTAATGCGCAAGCAGGTTTTAAACCTCGTTATCGCGGATGTTGCGGACAGAAATATGACGGTTTTGGTTTCGTCGCACAACCTGCGCGAGTTGGAGGACATTTGCGACCATGTGGGAATAATTCACAACGGTCACATGATTATGGAAAAGCCGCTTGACGACCTTAAGGGCAGCGTCCACAAGTATCAGCTTGTATTTGACGAGGATATGACCGACAAGCTGCGCGCGGTGGACAATGTTCTTCATGTATCGCGCGTCGGTTCGATTTATAACGTAATAATCAGGGGAAACACACGCGATACGGACGCCGCAATGCAGGCATTCTGCCCGTCGCTGTGCGAGAGAATAAGCCTTACCCTTGAGGAAGTATTCATATACGAGTTAGGAGGTTTGGGATATGATTTCAAAAACGTCATTGTTTAATAAAGGAATATACAGGTCGAACGTGAAACGCTTTGTGTGGGGCGGCGTACTGTATTTTGTGCTGCTGTTTGTAATGACGGGGTTCATTCTGCTTATGAGCGTGGACGTGAAGGATGTTTCATACGATATGGCGCATAACAGCGGGGTATCGCTTCTTTATCAGCAGCCGTTTATCTTGCCGTCGCTTGTGACTGCAATAGGTGTGGCAACGGTGGTTGCGTTGCTTATTTTCCGATTTGTACACTCAAAAAGACAGTCGATATTCGCGCACAGCCTTCCGGTCTGCCGCACGGCGAACTTTATTTCAAGTCTGGCTGCGGCATTCACGCTGATGTTTGTGCCGCTTATACTTAATACGCTGATATTGGTTATCCTGTCCGTGACAAGATACGCGGCGTTCTTTACGGTCGGCTCATGCTTTGGCTGGATGGGAATGAATATGCTGTGCCTGTTTATTATGTTCTCGGTCGCGGTATTTGCGGCTATGCTCACGGGCAACAGCTTTGCGGCTGTGGCACTGAACGGACTTATGCACTGCTTTCTTATCATAATCGCGGCGGGTTTCGGTCAGCTTTCGGATATGTTTTTATATGGTTATGCGGGAGATAATCCTATTTATCTTTTTCTTAAGGAAAAGAACTTTTTCACCGTAATATTTGGGATGACGAGCGGTCTTCCTAAGATAACAAATGTCGGCGACATAGCTTTTTGCGCCGTGCTGAGCGTTGCGCTTTATATAGGCGCGTATGTACTTTACAGACTGCGCAGGATGGAAACGGTGGAGGATGTTGCGGCGTTCAAGTGCCTGAATCCGATATTTAAGTACTTGGTTACGTTCATTGCGGCAATAAGTACGTTCTCTCTTGCCTCGGAAATGCTTGAAAAAACCCCGCTTCTGGTTATCCTTCTTACTTTAATAGTAAGCGTTGTGGCATATATTGCGGTTGAGATGACGCTTAAAAAGACTCTACGCGTGTGGAGATCGTACAAGGGCTACCTTATATTTGCGGCATTGTTCGGTCTGACGCTTTGCACGTTTGCATTCACGAACTTTTTCGGATTTGAAACGCGCGTGCCTGACGTATCCGATATTTCTGAGGCGGCTTTGTATAATGAGATATACTTTAACAAAGACGCGCAGCCGTTTATCAAGGACGGCGAGCTTATAAGCTATTTTGCGGATACCCATAAAAGGTTGAGTGAAAAGCGAGCGCTGATAAATAAAAGGTTTTCTTCGGATACCGGTTTTGATACGGAAGTCGGGATTGAGTACAAGCTGAAAAACGGAAAAACGCTCAAGCGCAAATACGGCGTGGCATGGAAAGATAATGTGGAAATCATGGACGTAGCGTATAAAAACCCGGATTACAAAAAGCTCGCCGACGAGTTCTTTACCGATAAAATTGACAGACTGGGACGCGTAACGATACGTTTTCAGGGCGATTCCGTACCGGACAGCGAGATGGTAAGCGATATAACGGACGTAAATAAATTCCGAGAGCTGTTCGAGACGGTGAAGTCGGACATTGCGACGCTGAATTTCAGTCAGATGTACAACACAAACAACTGCTATGGATTCTCCTTGGATTTCCAGTATACGCGCAAACAATCTGCGGAGGATGAAAAAAAGGAGAATGTTCAGCCGGCGGCGACTATTCGGTACTACGACGGCGAAAACTATTATGATCTGTGCAGGGAAATCAATCCGAATTACAAAAACACGATAAAGTGGCTGTATGACAACGGATACGGCGATTTGATCAGATACAACAGTAATGCCGCTTACTATATCGAAAAGGATGCGCAAAGCGCAAACCGGCGGCATGAAATTGACGTAGCGCGTGATTATCAGTCAACGGAAACGGAGTACAGCGCGGATAAATTCTCAAAGATTGACCCGTCAGATGTCGGTGCGCTTATCGATTTTGCATACGCAAATGTTGAAAACGTCGATGACGATAAGCCTATTTACTTTATCTACGCGATAGGCAATCCGGAAAACGGTGATATAACGGCACAGGCACAGATTAACGGATCCTTGAATTCGTTAATCTGCGTATCTGCGGAGCAGCTGCCGGACTTCCTTGCGAAGTATGTAAATAAATAAACAATCCAAAAAACATAATACCCAAAAGGAAAGC
>URZD01000022.1 GCA_900552305.1 uncultured Eubacteriales bacterium | reverse complement strand
GGTTTTCCGTCCGCCGCGCCGCCGTCCGTTTCGGGTGCTGCTGTCAGCTCCGCCGAATCCGGCGTCATTTTAAGAAGTACGCGGTCGTACTCTCCGATTGTGTCCCGAACACGGAACGCAATATAGATATTCTTTTTTTCGTTTTCCGTACCGCTTAAAAGCAGTTTGTTTTTGACGCCGTATACCGAGTCGGGGTGCGACTCGTCAACATAGGTGTCCTGCGTCGCGGTGTATTCCTGCCCCGAAGGGAGCGCTGTTTCGGCGCCGTCTGACGCCGAAACAGCAGTTATACAGGATACACTCATTGCTGCCGATAATAATAATGCAATAATTTTTTTATTCAAATTGTATCCATCCTTACAACTTAAATTTGTGTTTCTAACTGCCGAACGCCTCTTTTGCAGCTGCGTCCATCAGCTTCTGAATACCGTAGGATTCGCAAATCTTGAGGTATTCGTTCCAATCCTTGTCGTTCATCGGGTCCTTGTCGCCGACCGTGAACAGAAGCAGGTACTGCTCTACGCCCTTTCTCCAGTCGGGGTAGGTTGTGAACTCGGGGAGGTTGGGGTAGTTGAACTTAATATCGGTATATCTTGTATAGAACGGCGGGTCTGCCTCAAGATATTTCTTGAACTGCTCCGCAAGCTCGTCATTGCCGAAGGTTCTGTCGATTTCCTCGTCATAGGTGTACTCGTACGATCTGCCGAACATAAACATATTTCTGTAGCTCTTGTCTGTGTCGTACTGCTCGTCAAATACCACCTTGCCGCCGTCCATCTTATACTCTCTGCCTTCAAGACCGTAGGTCTGGAAGAACGTACCCTCCTCGGAATACATCCAGTTCATCAGCTTGATGATGTTCGGATAGTTTTCCTTCTTTGCCATGGAGGTTATCATTGTTACGCTGCCCATGTTGCCCGGCTCAGTGAATCCGTAGAATTTGCCGTCGGACGAGTTTACTATATACTCGGGGCAAAGCTCAAACTCCGCGTCCGTATAACCGTTGTCTTTAAGCGCCTGGTTCCACTTTCTTACATTGCTGTAGCTGTCAAGAACAATGCCGATTTTGCCGTTTACGATAAGCTTTTCATATGCCGTATCGTCCGTGATACCGTCCTCGTTGAGATAGCCGTTCTTGCACCACTCTCTTATCTGAGCGTACTGCTTTCTTGCAAACGGGTGCATGGAGCAGGATATGAGCTTTTTGCCGTTCGGGTCAATCTCACCCTTATCGTTTACTCTGTACTCTCTCCACGACTCAACGCCGAGCGAAAGGAGCAGCTCATTTACCGTACTTGACGTATTTCTGTGAGCCATACCCCATGTGTCCTTCTTGCCGTTGCCGTCCGGGTCCTGTTCGGTAAACGCCTTCATTACCTGACCCAACTCCTGTGAGCTCTTCGGCATCGAAAGACCGAGCTTGTTCATCCAGTCTTTTCTGAAATAGAAGTATCTGGTTGACGCCTTGTTTGACGCGCCTCTGCCGGGGATACCCCAGTAGGTGTCAATCTTCTTTGCGCCCTTCCAGCCGTTTTCAGGCGTCTTGCAGTCGTCCGAATACGGATTCCAACCCTTTATATCCTTGCCGTATTCCTTGAATATGTCGTTGAGCGGGATTATCAGATTTGACTGCATCCATGCCTGTACAAGGTCAAAATAGCAAATCAGGTCAATCTGCTCGCCGCCCGCGCGCTTGGTCGCAAGCTGCTGCGTTACCTCGTTCGTCTGCGTCGAGATAAGCACCGGCTCAACGCGTACGCCGGTCTTTTCCCATATATAGCGGATATAGTCGTTGTCGTTGTAGTCGTCGCCCGACTTGCCAAGCTGGGATTCGTAGTTGTTACGCACCGCATAGCGGATAACCGGAGCCGTTTCGAACGTATCTCCGCCCGCTGCTCCCTGCTTGCCCTTACCGCAGCCGGTAAACACTGTTGCAGCCGTTGTGATTGCGAGTACAAGCGCTAACTTTCTTTTTAACATTTCACATCTTCCTTCCTCTTTATGTTTTTATTATTACTAATATTATTTTTCAAAAATTTTTTAACCCTTTACCGAGCCGACCATAAGACCCGCCATAAAATATTTCTGCACAAACGGATAAACGAGAAGTATCGGCAGTGTTGCGCACATAAGCGTTGCCGCTTTAAGCGTGTCGCTGTTCACCGTGCTCTTTGCCGCGTCCGCCATAATCATCGAGCTGTTTGCCGACTCAGTTGGAACTGTGTTCGCCTGGAGTACATCGTTCAGATATACCTGAAGCAGCTTTTTGTTCGGGTCGTTTATGTAGATAAGTGCGTTCATGAACGTGTTCCACGCCGCAACCGCGGTAAACAGTGTAATCGCCGCAAGCGATGGCAGGCTGAGTGGGAGCATTATCAGCGCAAATATCTTCAGGTTGCTCGCGCCGTCAATCAGTGCGGACTCCTCTATTTCCCCGGGAATCTGCTGAAAAAAGTTCTTCAATATTATAATGTTCCAGATATTGAATGCGCTCGGCAGTATAAGTCCCCAGTAATTGTCCACCAGGCCGAGGTTTTTTATTACAAGGTAGTTCGGGATAAGACCGCCCGTGCCGAACATCATCGAGAACACCATAAGCGTCATGATGACCTGTCTGCCCTTCAAGTGCTTTTTGGAAAGCGGGTACGCAAACACCGTCATAATCAGCATGGAGAATACCGAGTTGAGTATTGTGTACCAAATCGTGTTTTTCATAACCATGAAAAACCTGCTGTCAAGCACCAGCTTTCGGTAAGCGTCAAGGTTAAAGCCGCGCGGCCATATTGAAACCTTGCCCGCAAGCACCGAGGTGTTGTCGCTCAGCGATATTGCTATCTGATTCAGAAACGGATAGGTCATTGCAATTATTATGAAAAACATAAATATGTTGTTGCAGGTATCAAAAACAATTTCGCCCTTTGTTTTTCTCTTTAACATTTCTATACCGCCTTTCCCTTATAACAAGCCTTCTTCGCCAATCGATTTTGCGAATCTGTCGGCAACGAATACAAGTATAAAGCTTATAATTGCCGAGAAGAACGAAATCGCGGTCGAAAGACTGCTGTTCCAGTTGATAATACCCATTTTGTAGTTCAGCGTGTCAAGCACCTCGGAGGTCGCAAGATTCATTCCGTTCTGAAGAACGAATATTTTTTCAAAGCCTACGCCGAGCATACCGCCTATTCTTTGGATAAGAGTAATTACTATTATAAATCTGATGCCCGGCAGCGTGACGTTTGTAATCTGCTTCAGCTTGCCCGCGCCGTCAATCTTCGCTGCCTCGTAAAGCTCGGGCGAGATTCCCGACATTGCCGCAAGGTAGAGTATCGTACCCCAGCCCCATGTTTTCCACATATCGACCGCGGTAACTATGCCCCAAAAATACTTATCCTTTAAAAGGATGTTTCCTATTTCGTGTCCGGCCAGCTTTGAAACCGTTGACATAAACGCGTTGCTCGGCATAAGAATCTGAATCGCAAGACCCGCAACAACGACGTAGGAGAGGAAGTACGGCAGATACGAAAGCGTCTGTACCACCTTTTTGTAGCCCTTATTCTGAATCTCGTTAATCAGTATCGCAAACAGTATCGTACCGAAGAAACAGAATATAATCTCCAAACCGTTTATGCAAAGCGTGTTTCGTATCGAACGGAGGAAGTCGGGATTTTCAAACAGTATTTTAAACCATTTAAAGCCAACCCACGGACTTTCCGCAATAGACCGCGACATATCGTAGTCCTTGAACGCTATAATCATACCGTAAAGTGGAACAAATCTGAAAACTATCATCAGAATAAGTCCCGGCAGCAGCATTGCATACAAATCATAGTTCCTCAGGAAGTATGTCTTGTTTGAATTTCTTAAACTTTTTGTTGAAACCTTTTGATTTACCTTCACTTTTTCTCTCCTGCCTTTTTAATTTTTATGTAGAACAAAAGCTCCGTTTCGCCTCTGCCGACATCATTTCTTACCGCTTTAAAAAATCGGTACCGCAAATTCCGTCCCGCATTATAAACCGCAAACCGTTTTTTCGCCGAGATGCGGGTGCGTTTATCCTCACGGATGGTATACCCGTCCCATCCTTGTGTAAATCATTCTACACCCCCGAAAACCCTTTTTCAATACCCACTTTTGGCAAAACCACTCACTTCTTGCTATAACAAAAATTGCACTAAAGTTAAAAAAATGCACTGTTTTCGCCTTTTTTCTTTTATCTCTTTTTGCGCTTTTCCTTGACAGAGTGCCGTTTTTGTGTTATCATTTTCAAAAGCAAATGACAAATACACAAAAGAGGGCTTTGGATTATGAAAATCAAAAATTTCTTCAAAGACATCAAGTTTATGCGTTTCAGTACAAAAAACATTCTCCTGATGCGTTTTATCATAGGCAACTTTTCCGTTATCCTCTTTTGCGTTATTATTCTGTCAAGCATATCGGTCACCAAAATCAATCAGGTAATAAATGCGAACACCGACAGCTTTTCCCAAAATCAGCTGCACACTGTTTCGGGTACGGTTGACAGCTCGGTCAACGATATTTTCCGCACAGTGCGCTCCATAGCCTCGGTTTCGGACAGCGTAAACATCTTTAACTTCAACGACTGGAACGTACAGAACAGATACACCATGCAGTTTTATGACTGGATGATTTTTTTCAAGGACTATGTAAGCAACTACGATTTTATCCAAAGCGTTTGGGTACTCAACTCACACAACACGGTCATAGACTCCTCCGCGTCCGTTTCTCTGCCGAGCGAATGTGACCACTGGGGCTTTATTTCCGACACGCTGAAAAACGCGAAGGAAAACTATCAGTTCATGGTTCCCTATATCAGCAATGTTCACACTGTCAATAAGGCTCAGGTCGTTTCCTTTGCCGTGCCGCTCGTCATGTCTGACAGCTCCTTTAATTCGGGAATCGTAATCGTCAATGTCAAGGTGCGCTATCTTGCGGAGCAGCTCGGCTATTCGCAGATTAAATCCAACTATCTCTCGGTCATTTTCAGCGACAGCTCGGACTCCGTAATATGCAGCTCGCGGCTCAAATACAACTCCGACGCAATCCGCAAAATCGCCGATGAACGCATCAGCGGCAAAAACACCGATAAGCTCCGCACGGTTGACGGCGAAAAATACGCCGTCTATGTACAACGGTCGGGAATTGTTCCGGACTGGTATTTTGTTACCTTATACAATAACAGCTACGCGGCGCACCAAAAGCACTCGGTTTATCTTTGGTATGTTACGGTAATTATTCTGCTTGTTATGTTCTGCCTGTTTTCAACATGGTTTATCACCTTCTATATCTATAAACCGCTGCAGAGAATCATAGCCAACCTCAGTCTGAACATAGACGATATGCCAAACCTCAACTTCGGCAAAAAGAATGACGAAATACAAATCATAAGCTCGCATATCAGCACTCTTGAAAACGAGCTTGACGACAAAAACAAATTCATTCGCGAAAACGTCGCAAAAATACGCGATATAACCGTTCTCGAAATTATCGAAAACAGCCGTTCGGAGTCCTCTCCCGACCCCTCCGTGGCTCTTGCAAAGTGCGGCGTAATCTTTAACGAAAAGTATTTTTATGTCATCCTCTATGAACTTGACCGCTACACCGAAATCCTTTCGGAAAACTCTCCCAAAGACTTCGGAATACTGCAAGGTAAAATTTTTGATGACTTATATTATACACTATCCCAGACGCTAAATTCAACAGGTATATATCGGAATAAAAACCAATATGTGTTTATCCTGAACACCGACAAACCGCTGGTTTTAAGCAGCATTTCGCTGTTTCACCGCCGCGTGAACGACGACCTTCGCGACAGCTACGGCGTGACCGTTTCCGCCTGCATAAGCTCCGCGGTTTCATCTCTTGACGATGTTCACTCCGCGTTTCTGCAAACGCTTTCGGAAAAGCGTCACCGCTTTGCGCTCGGCTGTGAATCGCTGATAATATGTCCGTATACGCACTACTATGCGAACGACAGGCAGACGCAGGGGATTGACGGCTGCATAAGCAATATCGCGCACGCGCTGCCTGCAAAGGACTCGGCAAAGCTCCTTTCCGAAATCGACTTGTTTGTCGGACTCGTTAAGAGCGCCGACCCGGACATCATTATGAAGGACACGCTTATGCTGTTTAAAACCGTTGAAAAAGCGCTGCGGCCGAGCGCAGCGGGCTACGACTTCAATATTATCTATAAGCAGCTTGACAATCTGTTTGACTACTCCACACTTGACGAGCTGCAAGGCTTTCTGACGTCAAAGCTGACCGAAATCAGCTCCGCGTGCCGCCCTGCGGAGGAGCGCTCCGTTGCGCAGCGGGTAAAGGAGTACATCGACCTGTACTATTACAATGACATCTCGCTCGACTCGCTCGCGGAGGTTTTCCGCGTTTCCGGCTCGTATATAAGCAAAACCTTTGCCGAGACCTACAACACGGGTTTTCAGACCTATCTTTCGGAGCTGCGCATAGAGAAGGCAAAGGAGCTGCTTAAAAATACCGACCTGTCAATTCAGGCCGTGTGTCAGAAGGTCGGGTTTATGAGCTACAACTCATTCTCGCGCACCTTCAAGCGTATAACGGGAATTTCCGCAAAGGAATACAGGCTTAACGAATCCCACGGCGGTTAGTAGGGCGGCACGATATGCCGCGCAATGCAGAACGCGCCGTGTGAGGTACGGCGGGTGCGGTACACGATGTTGCACAGATGTTGTGTGTCGCGGGCGCGTGGCATTATACGGCGCAGATATTGCGCGCGGCGGGTATGGTACGGTATATAGAGCAGCGTGTTTTTTCGCCCTTGATGTGGTGAGATTTGCCATATTTAAAGTTAAAAAGCCTATTGACAATGCAAAAAAGTTACATTATACTAAAAATATATAAATATGATTTTATTTTAATCAGGAGGCAGACACAATGGTTAAAGAAGAAGTTATAAGAAAAATTACGGATGCCGGCATAGTTGCCGTAGTTCGTGCGGAAAGTGCGGAACAGGCGCGGAAAATCACCGACGCGTGCATTGACGGCGGAGTCCCCGCGATCGAGATGACATTTACCGTTCCCCACGCAGACCGCGTAATTGCCGAGCTTGCCGATATGTATACAGAGGATCAGATTATCCTCGGCGCGGGTACGGTTATGGACAGCGAAACCGCAAGAATCGCAATCCTCGCGGGCGCACAGTACATAGTAAGTCCCTATTTTGACGAAAAGACGGCAAAGCTCTGTAACCGATACAGAGTTCCGTATATGCCCGGCTGCATGACAATCAAAGAAGTTGTCACCGCTATGGAGGCGGGCGCGGACATAATCAAAATATTCCCCGGCGAGGCGTTCGGTCCGAAAATCATCAAAGCAATAAACGGCCCCGTACCTCAGGCAAGAATGATGCCGACAGGCGGCGTTTCGGTTGACAACGTAGGCGAATGGATAAAGGCGGGCGCAGTTGCGGTCGGAGCGGGCGGCGCACTTACAGCCGGCGCAAAGACAGGCGACTACGCGGCGATTACCGAAACCGCAAAGAAATTCGTTGCAAATATCAAGGCGGCTCGCGCAAAATAAATGTCTTTTAAAGCCGCAATTTCCGCAGCACAAGCGGGTTTACCTCGCTGCGCGGGCAAGCGGCGGGCATAACTGCCATAAACACGACTTGGGCGTTCATCTACCCCATCGGGCAAAAATAAATTCTTTTAAGGAGACTGATAAAAATGGCAAAAAAGGTTGTTACATTCGGCGAAATCATGCTCAGATTGCAGACCTACAATCACGAGCGTTTTATACAGATGAGAGGATTGGAGGCTACCTTCGGCGGCGGCGAAGCCAATGTTGCGGTAAGCTGCGCAAACTACGGTCTTAACGCTTGCTTTGTTACAAAGCTCCCCGAGAACCCAATCGGTGACGCGTGCATTGCAGAGCTGAGAAAGCACAACGTATGCACAAAGCGCATCGCGCGCGGCGGCGAAAGAGTCGGTATTTACTACTGCGAAAAGGGCGCGTCACAAAGACCGTCAAACGTGGTTTATGACCGCGCTCATTCCTCAATCGCGACCGCGGATAAGTCCGACTTCAACTGGGACGAAATCTTTGACGGCGCGGACTGGTTCCACTTTACCGGCATAACCCCCGCGCTCGGCGACGGCATTGCCGAAATTTGTCTGGAAGCCTGCAAGGCAGCAAAGGCAAAGAATGTTACAATAAGCTGCGACCTCAACTTCAGAAAAAAACTTTGGACGAGCGAAAAAGCGGGCAAGGTTATGGGCGAGCTGATGAAATACGTTGACGTCTGCATTGCAAACGAGGAGGACGCGGAAAAGGTATTCGGCATCCACGCGGAAAACACTGATGTAACAGGCGGCAAAATCAGCGACGAGGGTTACAAGGACGTTGCACGTCAGCTTGTTGACCGTTTCGGATTTTCTCACGTTGCAATCACGCTCCGCGAGAGCATTTCCGCATCGGAGAACGACTGGTCGGCGCTCCTTTATGACGTAAAGGCTGACTCCTTCTTTAAGTCAAAGAAATATCACATGATGATAGTTGACCGCGTAGGCGGCGGCGACAGCTTCGGCGGCGGTCTTATCTACTCCATGCTGCAGGGTTTTGACGGTCAGAAGGCTATCGAGTTCGCCGTTGCGGCGTCCTGCCTGAAGCACACTATCGAGGGCGACATGAATCTTGTAACCGTTAAAGAGGTTGAAAACCTTATGGGCGGCGACGGCTCGGGCAGAGTTCAGAGATAGCAATATACAAATATACACCAAATACAAAAGGACAGCGGCAAATGCACTTGCCGCTGTCCTTTGTCTTTTTCTGCGTTTATTTTTGGCTCTGTCAGCCCATTGTATTGATTTTTGAAACAGACATAAAAAATATCATATGTATACATAAATGACCTCGGTTTATTTTATTACCTTTAGATATGATAAAAATGAGTGTACTGCTATTGCAACAAAATACCTTGCTAACTATATGTATTGGTTTAATTGGGGAGAAAAAACACAAAGTTTAGCTCCAAAGACTTGCTTTATACCGGTTTTTCAAGTATAATAGAATTAACAAGAGCAGATATAAAAGAAACAATCCCATTTATTTGAAGGGAGGAATTACAATGAAGAAAAAAACTATTTTAATTTCAGCATTATTAGTAATAGTTTTTGCAATATCGTTGATTGCAAGTCACCTGATTAGTAACGGATTTACCAAAAGAACAGACGTTGTGTTAATTGGCTATTCTGTTTCAGAGGATGGCTCAAAATTGACTTTTAAAACTGCAGTTCTATCTTCTATGGGATTTATCAGAGGCTTTGAAGATAATGGCGGTGGAGCAAAACCACACTATCTAACATTTTATTCTACTTTTGGCGGATTAAACAGTTCATTTGGAGCAAAACATGAGTTTGAATTAGAATTAGCCGAAACTGATACTGAAATCTATTTTAACCGTGCAAATGGTGATTATGAACTTGTATTACAAAAAAACAAAGATACAGGAGAATGGGTAAAACCATAAAACTTGGTTTATCCCTACATTCTAAACTTTTTGGAATGTAGGGATAAAAATCAATACAATGGGCTAACAGAGCCTTATTTTTTAAAAGTCTGACCGTAAATATATTTCACACCCTAAATTATACCTTCCTTTCGGATTTCCTTGGGCGTTTTTCCCACATATTTTTTCAGAGTTTTTCTAAAATATGCCGCAGAGCTGAAACCCATCAGCTCCGCAACGTCCTCCACCTTTTTGTCCGTGGTGAGCAAAATCTTTTCCGCCATGCGGCACAGCTGCATATACCGATAGTCCCCGGGCGACATCCTCATATTCCTTTTAAAAATGTAGTACAGGTACGACTTGCTTATAAAACAGCTTTCGCACACCTGTGCGGCGCTACATTGCGGATTGTTTTCCATGTACCTTTTCGCCCTTTCAAGCAGTTTAAGCTCCTTGCTTTTCGGCACGCTTTTCATTATCGGCAAAACCCGCGCGAGAACGTCATAAAACCCGCTCAAGGTTGCCGCGGAAACGGGTATTCCGGTCGGTATCGCTTTTATTTTTTCCGTTGTCTCCGCATCACATTCAATATTTTGCAGTATAAACCGCTTTTCGTCCGCGGTCGGAATATCCGCAAAGCCTAACGAAATAAACGAGATTTTATCCCCAAACCAATGTGACTCGTAAGGCAGCCCCTTTGGAATATAAAAGCACTCGCCCGGCTTGACCTCTATCGTATCGGAATCGGAAATCAGCTTGCTCCTGCCCTCAATCATATATGCGATATAATTGAACGGCGAGCCGCCGCGGTTATCCGTGTAATGGTACTTTTCAAAATTAAAGCGGTAAAACATAAAGCCTTCGCCGAAAAAGTAATCCGCCACCGCATCTCACCTCCGCAGATTTTTGGACTATATTGCCCTTTTACTGTATTATATTGCATTTTATTTCCGCTGTCAAGCTGATATAATTTGAAAAAAGGAGGTTTTTACAAATGAAACGAAAATCCATTATTTTCCCCTGTGCAAATAAGGCGGAGCTGATTGAGGAGGACGTTCCTGCCCTCGGAAGGGGCGATGTGCTGGTTAAGCTCGCGGTTTCCTGTATAAGCAGCGGAACGGAAAGAGCGAATCTGTGCGGCGAGAAAAACGTCACCATACTTGATTTTGACGTTCCGTTTCCGCGGCGGAGCGGCTACAGCTCGTCCGGCGTAGTCGAGGCTGTCGGCAAGGACGTAAAAAGCGTAAGGCCGGGTGACCGAGTTGCGCTGTCATGGAGTACCCACAGCTCGTATGTCTGCCTTTCGGAGTGCAATGTACATAAAATATGCGACCCGAACATAACCTTTGAGGAGGCTGCGCTTTGGCATATAAGCACATTTCCCATGGCGGCAATCAGAAAATGCCGCCTTGAGCCGGGCGAATCGGCAATCGTCATGGGTCAGGGCGTGCTTGGCATGATGGCGGTAAAGCTGCTGAGGGCGGCGGGAGCCGTTCCCGTTATTGCCGCCGACCCTGTTGCGGAAAAACGCGCACAGGCGCTTGAAATCGGTGCGGACTATGCCTTTGACCCGTTTGATGCGAGCTTTGCAAGCAAAGTTAAAGAGGTCACGAACGGCGGCGTCAATGTTGCAATAGAGGTAACCGGCGTAGGTCAGGCGCTGAACTCCGTTCTTGACTGTACCGCGCGCTTCGGAAGGGTAGCTCTTTTGGGGTGTACTCGAAATTCCGACTTCACAGTTGACTACTACAAAAAGGTACACGGTCCGGGAATATCGCTCATAGGCGCGCACACGAACGCACGCCCGAAAACCGAATCGTCCTTCGGAATGTGGACAACGCATGATGACATTATGGCAGTTCAGCGGCTTGTTTCGTACGGAAGATTGGATTTCGGCTCGCTTGTCGCGGAAACTCACTCCCCGACAGATGCCGAGAGCGTTTACAAAAGACTTGCCGCCGAAAAATCGTTCCCGCTTGTCCAGTTTGACTGGAGAAAATTATAGAAAAAAAGCGGCGCGGCAGCACCGCTGTGCCGCCCACTCCGATTCTTCACAAAAATCAGAGTGGGTAACACAATTTCTTTTCTGGTGCTGCGCTCTGTCCGTACACATTGGCTTACGCTACAATAACGCCGCACATAAAAAGGCATTTTTCCGCACCCCTTTTCGCATACTCCGCAGTCTGCGCGCACTAAACGCGCAGCTCTTTATATGTATGTCTAATTATAATCAGTGCTATAACAAATGTAATTATATCCGATACCGGCATTGAATAAAGCACTCCGTCAAGTCCGAAAAACATCGGCAGCAGGATTGCAAACCCTACGCCGAAAACAATCTCACGCACCATGGAAAGCATTGTTGATGCCACCGCTTTTCCCATGGCTTGCAGGAAAATGAAGGTCGCCTTATTTACACAGGCAAATATCATCATGCACAGGTATATTCTGAACGCTTTTATTGCAAAGCTCGTATAATATACGCTTTCGTTTGCCGCTCCGAAAACTCGGATAAGACCGTTTGGGAACAGCTCGACAATTATAAGAGCGGCCGCGCCGACTGCCGCCTCGGCAGTGAGCAGCTTTGTAAACAGCTCCTTTACTCTGTCTTTAAGACCTGCCCCCATATTAAAGCCGACAATAGGAATACATCCTGCAGCCATACCGACAACAACCGAAATAACAATCTGAAAAAATTTCATTACGATTCCCACAACCGCCATTGGAATCTGCGCATACTGCGTCTGTCCGAAAACCGAGTCCATTGCTCCGTATTTTCTTATCATATTATTGACTGCGGCCATAGCGGCAACAAGCGATATTTGCGAAAGAAAGCTGCATATGCCGAGTACAAGTGTTCTGTATACTATTTTTGACCTTAGCTTAAAATCGCTTTTCTTTATCCTTACTACCTTTGTGTTGCAGAGATACCATATTGCAAGAACGGCGGTTGCTATCTGTCCGATAACGGTCGCAACGGCGGCGCCCATCATGCCCCACTTAAATACAAATATAAATATCGGGTCGAGTATAATATTTATTACGGCTCCGACAAGTGTTGAAACCATTGCAAATTTGGGGTTTCCGTCCGCCCTTATAATCGGATTCATAGCCTGTCCGAACATATAAAACGGTATGCCGAGGGAAATCCAAAAGAAATACTCCTTTGAATATCCGAATGTTTCTTCGTTAACCGTACCGCCGAACATAGCTATGATTTGACTGCTGAAGGCAAGGTATAAAGCAGTTAAAACAATACTCGAAAGCACAACAAGTATAACCGAATTTCCGACGCTGTTGCTTGCCTTTTCGGGTTTTCTTTCGCCAAGACTGATACTGATAAACGCGCAGGCGCCGTCACCAATCATTACGGATATTGCAAGCGCAATAACGATCAGCGGAAACACAACCGTGTTGGCGGCATTTCCGAACGAGCCGAGATATGCTGCATTTGCAATAAAGATTTGGTCAACAATGTTGTATAATGCACCCACAAGCAGCGAAATAATGCACGGTATTGCATATTTTCGCATCAGTGCGCCCAAGCCTTCCGTTGCTAAAAAATCGTTTTTTTTCATAAATAATACCCTCCCGAATAATCAAAAAAATAATGCGTAAATCCGTTATCCGGACTTACGCATTCGCTACACGATACAGATATTATAGCACTTTTTCTTCAAAAATTCAATGTGCAAAAATTAAAAAATTTTAAAAAATATTTTCGCCTTATTTGCTGAATTTGCTTAATTCCTTTTACAAAATTAACAGTTCAAAAACACGCATATCTCCATTTTAAGGCAATTTTCGCCCGCCTGTCGGCACTAAAATAATTTCTTATTTTCCTCCGCATAAATGCGGCGCGGGTCATTATTACAACCGCTCGAAAAACGTCTTTATAACGCTTACAAGATTATCTGCCGCAATGCGCACAAACTCGGTATACGAAAGCGGCGAGGAATCGTCCGCGTTGTCGGATATGGAGCGTATCACGCAGAACGAAATGCCGTTCCTGTAGCAAACGTGACCTATCGCGCCGCCCTCCATTTCGCACGCATACGCGCCAAAACGCGATACGATTTCCGACTTCTTTTTCGGGTCGGCAACAAACACATCGCCCGAGGCGATTGTGCCGCACAGGCAGCGTATGCCGTTTTCCTCCACTGCGCGGCAAAGCTGCTCCGTTTTATCCTCATTGCACGGAATATTGATAATGTCGATTCCCGAAATAAATCCGACCGGGTCGCCGAGCGGTGAGGTGTCCATATCGTGCTGGACCACGTCCCGCGCCACCACTATATCGCAGACCCTGAGCGTCGGCTCAAGTCCCCCGGCTACTCCGCTGTTTATAATCAGCTCCGGAGAATATTTCAGAATCATCGTCTGGGTACAAACCGCCGCGTTTACCTTGCCCACGCCGCTAACCGCAACCACAGCGTCACGGCCGCACAAGGAGCCGACATGGAACTCGCACCCCGCCGCCTTCTCAATCCTCACGTCCGACATCATGGCCGTTATTTTATCCGTTTCAACGCTCATCGCGCCTATTATTCCTATCATGGCTCAGCCCCCTTTATATCTCTATTTTAGGGCATAATATGAGATTTGTCAAGAAAAGGAACGCAAAAACCCGCCTGCAAGCCAAACATGACTGCAATATCTCGGTTTTACGTTCCTCTGTTTTCGGATTCCTATGTAATTTTTAACCTCCGTAGGTCCTGATTATACCTTCCGCAACGGCAAGCTTGGATTGGCGCGTATCCATTGCCTGTTTCTCTATCAGGCGGTGCGCCTCGCTCTCGTTAAGTCCCATGTTTTGGATTAAAACCCATTTTGCATGGTTGATAACTCTGATTTCCTCCATTTTTTCCTGAAGAGTTGCCGCTTTTTTCTCCATTCTGCGAAAGCGCTCCTGCGCCGCATACATGTTTTTAAGCAACTGATGGACAATCTGCGACGACGCGGGTTTGGACAGCGTAAAAACGCCATAGTCGCAAACCTTGTCGCAGACCTCGTCGTATATATCGCCCTTGACAAACATCAGCGCTCCGGCCTTCGAGTCCGCAACAACGTCAAGCGCAAGCCTTATACCGAAGTCGTCGGTAAGCGGCGTATTTATAAGCACGATGTCAAAATCCCGCTCCAAAAGCTTCCTTTGCGCCTCTCCCGCGCTTTTTGCCGTTTCTATCGGTGCAAATTCGTTTTCGGGGAGCAGCGGCATAATTCCTGTTACAAATTTCGCAGAGGAGGATGCAATCAGAACACTGTAGGTGTATTCCTTAAAAAGCATATCGGTTCCCTCCCGAACTTTATTTACAGTAATTACGTATCATAGCTTCGGGCAGAACCCGTTTGATAAATTCGCTGTTTTCAGCCTTTTCTTTTGCCGCGCAGATGGTCTTCGGCAGCCTTTTAAAGTCGGCACATTCGCTTTCCGAAAGGCTGTAAAGATTTCTGTTTACCGCCATATCGGGCATCTCGCCGTTTTCTATTCCCTCCGTAACCGCATGGATAATAAGCGCATAGGCAAGATAGGGATTTGCCTGTGCGTCGGGCGAGCGAAGCTCAAACCGTTTATGCTCGCGGCTTGTTACCGCGGGAATACGGATAAGCTGCGAACGGTTCTCCGCCGACCATGTTATATATTTCGGCGCTTTGTTTGTACCAAGACGCTCGTATGAGTTCTCGGTCGGGTTGAGAAATACCGTCATGTCCTCAATCCTGTTCATAACCCCCGCAATCGCATACGGGAACAGATCGCCATCGTCATTTATTCCTCTTACCGATATATTTATATGGAAATTATTGCCCGGCTTGTCCGGTATCGGCTTTGGCATAAGGTTGACATGAAGTCCGTTCCTTGCCGCAACGATTTTGACAACCGATATAAAGGTCACCGCGTTGTCCGCTGCCGTAAGCGGGTCAGAGAATCTGAACGCTACCTCGTTTTGCCCCGGACCTTCCTCGTGGTGTGAGCTTTCCGGCTTAATTCCCATCTGTTCAAGGGTCAGACAGATTTCGCGGCGGATATTTTCGCCCTTATCCATTGGCGCAATATCCATATAGTGCGCGTTATCGTACGGAATGTCGGTCGGATTGCCCTCGTCATCGGTCTTAAAGAGATAGAACACAAGCTCTGCGCCGAACGAGAAGGTATAGCCGCGGCTCATGGCGTGCTTTACCGCGTCTTTAAGGATTCGGCGCGAGTCAAGCTCGAACGGTTTTCCTCCCGGATAGATTATCGAACAGAACATACGGACAACCTTGCCGTGATTCGGCCGCCACGGAAGCACCGCAAGCGTTGACGGGTCGGGAACGAGCAACAGGTCGGAGTATACCTCGCCGCCAAACCCGCGAATCGCGGACGCGTCAATCACCACGCCCTCGTCAAAGGCGCGTTCCAGCTCGCCGGGCATAACCGAAATGTTCTTCTGATTGCCGTATATGTCGCAAAAGGCAAGACGGATAAATTTTACGTCCTCCTCAACGACATACTGCATTACTTCTTTTTTGGTGTATACCATTTTTTCCACCTCCAAATTTATGTAAGAAGTGCGCGGTACACACCCCTTTTTTTAGTTTGCAACATACATCTGTTTAAACGGATTCTTTGTATCCGGCAAAACTACCGTGAACTCCGAATCCAAAACAGCCTTTAAATCAAGTCCGAACACATTACAAAACGGCGCTATTACCTCGGCAATATCCTTCATCTCGTCCGCGTCCGCCGTATGCGTGGTTACCTGTTTCGGGAACTCTATATCCTCGCATTTGCCGCGGAGGTACATTTTTCCGCCGTGCATACCCGTACACGGGAAGTTGCCCACAATTCTGCGCGTGCCGCGGTCAAGTCCCAGAACAGCAATCGTTCCGCCCGCCTGGTACTCGCCGAGAAAGCTGCCCGCACATCCGCCTATTACAAGGGTCGGATGCTTTTCCTTGTACGCCTTCATGTGAATCCCCGCACGGTAGCCCGCATTGCCGCGGACATAAATCTCGCCGCCGCGCATTGCGTAGCCTGCCGCGTCGCCGATGTTTCCGTGGATATAGATTTTGCCCTCGTTCATGGTGTCGCCGACCGCGTCCTGTGCGTTGCCGAATACCGAGATTTTTGCGCCGTTAAGATATGCGCCGAGCGCGTTGCCCGGAACTCCCGATATTTTTATGGTCTTTTCGCCCAGTCCCGCCGCGATAAACCGCTGACCCATACACCCCGTCAGCTCGACCTCCGCGCCCGCGTTTCTGATTTCCTCGTTCAGCTCCTTGAATTCAAGCTTGGTTGCATCTATCATCATTATAACACACCTCCAAGATTTTTTCTACGGTATTCGTAAGAAAAAGGCAAAAGTGACGGATTTTTTTTGATTTTTTCAAAATCTATCGTGTCAAGCGGTGTTTTATTTCTGATAAGCGAGGTATAAATTCCCGCTCTGTCGTTGTTGTTGATAAGAATAAAGCCCGTCAGGCGGTTGTCCTTTGTGAACAGCTTTTTCAGTCCGTCCTCGGTTTTTTCCTCGTACACATCGCCGTCATAGCTGCCCGCCGACATGATATGACATCCCAACAGTCCGGTCGGCGT
>URZD01000021.1 GCA_900552305.1 uncultured Eubacteriales bacterium | reverse complement strand
GATTTTGCAAGGCGTTTTGCGGTTGACTGGCGAAAGACCTTGCCCTGCGGCGACATATATATCGTCCGCGGCTTTTTGCCGCTGCCGCGGCAAACGCTTTCGTAGGCGAGGAATATAGGCTCCGCCTGCATAACCATGCCCTGACCGCCGCCGTACGGATAATCGTCAACCTGACGGTGCTTGTTGAATGCGAAATCGCGTATCTGTACGCAGTTGATTTCCAGTATTCCGTTTTTGACCGCCCTGCCGATTATGCTTGTGCCGAGTACGGCGTCAAACATTTCCGGGAACAGGGTCAGAATATCCACTCTAAGTCCCGCCATCAGTCAATCAGTCCCTTTAACGGCTCAACCGTTATTTTTTTATTTTCAATGTCAACGCCGCGCATTACCTCGTCTATCACGGGGATAAGGATTTGCTTACCCTCCCCGCTGCGTACGGAGTACACGTCGTTGCTGCCCGTTTTGATTATGTCGTCGATTTTGCCGAGCAGAGTTCCGTCCACGGTAAACACCTCGCAGCCCAAAAGGTCGCATATATAGTATGTTCCCTCCGGCAACTCGCCAAGCTCCTCGCGCGGAACGGCAAGCACGCGGTTGCGAAAAGTTTCGGCAGTGTCTATATCATCAATGCCCTTCAGCTTGAGAATAACCATATTCTTCTGCATTCTTGAGCGTTCAATATCGAATTCCTTATTATCTATGCAAACATACGCAAGCTCGTCAAAGAGGGCGGGGTCGTCACACCAGGGCATGACCTTGACCTCGCCGCGCAAGCCGTGCGTATTGACTATTTGTCCGATTTCAAGTGATGTATTCATACAATCGATTCTCCATATATCCGTAATAAACAAAACTGTATCAAAGGCAAGCTGCAAAAAACGCTTACGTCCTGCCCCCGATACAGTCTGTTCAGATATTATACAATATCTACAATTACCTTTTTGTTTTCGTGGCTTGCAGCCGCCTTGACAACAGTGCGTATAGCCTTTGCTATGCGGCCCTGTCTGCCTATGACCTTGCCCATGTCGTGTTCGCCCACGTGCAAGGTGAGGACAACCGTTGTGTCCCGCATGGACTCCTCAACCGAAACGGCGTCCGGGTCGGAGACCATTGATTTTGCAACAAACTCCAAAAGTTCCTTCATTACCGGTTCCTCCTGCCGTGTATGCCCCATATGGAGCCTCGGCTTTCTTATTTAATGATGCCCTTGTTCTTTAAAAGACGCTTAACCGTGTCTGTCGGCTGTGCACCGTTTGCAATCCACTTCTCAACCTTCTCGGTGTCAAAGTCAACCGTAGCCGGCTCTGTCAGCGGGTTATATGTTCCAACCTGCTCGATAAAACGGCCGTCTCTCGGATATCTTGAATCCGCAACAACTACACGATAAAACGGCGACTTCTTTGCGCCCATTCTTCTTAAACGAATTTTTACTGCCATAATAAATTACCTCCAAAAATATATAAAAATTTAATAATTTTCTAAAACTGAATCGGAAATGCCCCCAAGCGGGAAACAGCTCCGTAAGTCGGAAACGTTCTCAAAAATCGGGAAACACTCATCTAAAGCGGCGCGCCTAAAACGGGAAACGTCCCCTGCCCTTGCCGCCGAGCTTGCCGAAGCGCTTCATCTGCTTTGCCATATTGCCGTTGGTAAGCTGTTTCATCATTTTCTGCATCTGCTCAAACTGCTTGATAAGTGCGTTTACCTCCGCCATGCTCGTTCCGCTGCCCTTCGCGATTCTTTCGCGGCGCTTTGGAATGAGCTTGTCGCGGTTTTCGCGTTCACCCTCCGTCATGGACTTTATGATTGCCTCAATATGTGAAAATCTTTTTTCGTCAATATCCACGTTTTCAAGAGCCTGTGCGTTCACGCCCGGCATCATTTTTATAAGCTGCTCGAGCGGCCCCATTTTCTTCATCTGCTCCATCTGGTCGAGGAAGTCGTTGTAGGTGAAGGTGGCGCTGCGCATTTTCTTTTCAAGCTCCGCCGCCTTCTTGTCGTCAAACGCCTGCTCCGCTTTCTCGATAAGGCTCATAACATCGCCCATGCCGAGGATTCGCGATGCCATTCTGTCGGGGTGGAAAACCTCCAGATCGGAGAGCTTTTCGCCCATACCGCAGAATTTAATCGGCTTGTTTGTTACCGCGCGGACGGAGATTGCCGCACCGCCGCGGGTGTCGCCGTCGAGCTTTGTAAGCACAACGCCGTCAATGTCCAAATCGCGGTTGAATGACTCCGCGACGTTTACCGCGTCCTGACCGGTCATCGCGTCGACAACAAGCAGCGTTTCGCTGACCTCCGCCTCGCGGCGGATGTTTTTCAGCTCGTCCATAAGCTCCTCGTCAATGTGCAGACGGCCTGCGGTATCGATTATCAGTATATCGTTTGAATATCTTCTTGCGTGTTCAAGCGCAGCCTGTGCGATTTTAACCGGCTCGCGGCTGCCCTCAACCGCAAATACCGGAATGTCAAGCTGTGCGCCGACAACCTGAAGCTGCTTTACGGCAGCCGGGCGGTAAACGTCACAGGCACAGAGGAGGGGGCGCTTGCCCTGCTTTCTGAAAAGTCCCGCGAGCTTTGCCGAGGTCGTGGTTTTGCCCGCGCCCTGAAGTCCGACCATCATGATGACCGTGGGCGGCTTGGGCGAAATTTTTATCTTTTGTTCCTCACTGCCCATAAGGGCGATGAGTTCCTCGTTTACTATCTTAATAACCTGCTGAGCCGGGGTCAGTGACTCCATAACCTCGCTGCCCGCCGCACGCTCGGATACGTTTTTGATAAAGTCCTTGACAACCTTAAAGTTTACGTCGGCTTCCAAAAGCGCGAGTTTAACCTCGCGCATGGCTTCCTTCAAGTCCTTTTCGGAAACCTTGCCCTTGCCGCGCAGCTTTTTAAAGGTGTTTTGCAGCTTGTCAGCCAAGCTCTCAAATGCCATACCGCGTCACGTCCTTTCTTGGGTCAGGTGTAGAATTGCCGCGCCCGTGTGCCTACTCGGTCAGTCCGTTGATGTCCGAGAGCGTTTCAAGCACCGCATTTATTTTTTTTCGTATATCGGCGGGAAGTCGGTTTGCCTCCGCCGAGCCTTCGATTTCCTTAATCATTATGTCGATTTCGCCGAGCTTGCCGCGTATCTCGATAAAACGCTTTGCAAGACCCAGCTTTTCCTCCGCGTCATACAGCAGCTGCTCCGCGCGTTTAAGGTTGTCGCGCACGCCCTGGCGGCTTATGCCAAGCTCCTCGCCGATTTCGGCAAGCGACAAATCCTCGTTATAATACAAATCCACGGTGTCCGCCTGCCGCGCAGTAAGCAGGTTTTTGTAAAACCCGAACAGAAGTGAAATTTCAACATTTTTCTCCATGCCGCACCTCCGTTTTTTGAAGATTGTAAAGGAGAAATGCTTTACACCTATGCTATTTTACACTAAACCCGCGCGAATGTCAAGTGTTTTTTCGCATTTTTTTCACCTTTGCGGCGGATTTTTTGCGGCATTTTACGGCAAATCCGCAAAGCTCGGGCGCGGGGCGGCGCGCGGAAGAACAAAAAGAGCGCCGAGCCTGAATATAAATTCAAAGCTCGGTCGCTCTTTAAATATGCTTTTTAAAAGGGGTTTCGCTCCCGTGTCCGACAGGGGGCGGAGCTTTGCCGTCCGTGTCGGATATTAAACCAAATCTTCAACCGAATATTTAGCCGACTTTTATACCGATTTTTAAATCGACTTTATACCGACTTTATACCGACTGTTAAACCGCCGTTTAAGTCGACCGTTAAACCGCCGACTAAACCGTCAGTTCGCTGTCGATGCCTTCCTCGGCAAGAAAGCCCTTAAGGTTTTTAAGTCCCCTTGCGATACCGCCGATACAGTCCTCCGCGCCCTCGTATTCAAGAGAGATATAGCCGTTGTAGCCTGCCCGCTTTAAAATTCTCAGGCATTGGCGCACGGGAATGTCGCCTTCGCCCACAACGCAGCCGCAGAAGTAATTTCCGCCGCGCGTCATGTTTTGGCAGCCGCCCGTGGGGGTGTTTCTTACAATCATATCCTTGACGTGCGCGTGTACCGCATACGGAGCAACGCGCGAAACCGCGATAATCGGGTTTTCGTCCGCGCATATAAAGTTGCCCATGTCTACCAAAAGACCGTAATTGTCATGGTTTACCGTGTTGAAAAGCCTTTCGACGCGGTCGCTGTCCTGCGCGATATAGCCGTGGTTTTCGGTACACGTTTTTATACCGAGTGTCTGCGCGTATTCGGTTACTTCGCGCGCGTTTGCCGCAATTGTCGGCAGCATAAGGTCAAAGCTGCGCGCATTGCCCGACTTGCCGAGCGAGTAGCAAACGTCATGCCGCATTACGTCCGCGCCGAGAGCCGCCGCAATTTGCAGCTGACCCTTCAGGCGCTCCACCTCGGCGCGCATAGCGGCTTTGTCATCGCTGTAGAGCGATGCGCCGATTGTGTATGCGTTTATTGTAATTCCCACGCGCTCCGCCTCCGCACGGAGTTTTTTTGCGTTTTCAAGCTGTTCGTCAAAGTCTGTGCCGTGAATGTCGGTAAACTCGATTGCGTCAAAACCCATTTCCTTAGCCTTTGAAACGCAGTCAAGCTGGGTCATTTTACCCGCGCCGACATACTGCGCAAACGAATAGGAGCTGACAGAAATTTTCATAATTATTGCCTGCCTTTCGTTAAAATTCCTTAGAGGATAACCTCGTGACCCTCGCGCGCGGACTTGTAGATTGCGTTAAGAATCTTCATGACCTCTATGCCGTCCTCCGGAGTTGCGCGGCACTTTGTTCCGTTCTGAATACAGTCAACAAAGTGAGCCATTTCCGAAACGAACATATCCGCGCCGCCCTTGTAGTTGGCGGTTTTGATGTCGATGTCGGCAAGGAAGTTGTTGTACTCGCCGAAGATTTTCACGCCGTCGGAGAGGTCAAGACCCGCCTTCGTGCCGAAAAGCTGACGCTTTGCCTGATCCTCGCCGTTGATTGTGTACGAGGTTTCAAGCTGTGTGATTGCGCCGTTGTCATATCTGATGATTGCCGTTGCGAAATCCTCTACATCTGAGATGTCAGTGTCCTTTGCGTCGCGCGGCTTCCATGCAACGTCCGTTTTGAGGTAGTCGCGTCTGCCTATGTTGTCAAATGACGCCGCATAAACCGATACCGGCTTGGGATTGCCCATGAGGTAGCGCGTAAGGTCGATTACATGAACGCCCAAATCGATTATCGGGCCGCCGCCGGAGAGCTTTTTGTTTGCAAACCAGCCGCCCGGGCTGCCGTGACGTCTTATGTACTGCGCCTTTGAATAGTAGATGTCGCCGAGGTAGCCGTTGTCGATGAAGTCCTTTGCGATTTTCGCGTCATCCGAAAATCTGAGAACAAAGCCTATCATAAGCAGCTTTCCGTTCTTCTTTGCCGCTTCGTTCATCTCGATTGCCTCTTTTGCGGAGTACGCCATCGGCTTTTCACAGAGAACGTTAAGACCAGCGTTAAGAGCCTTTATGCTGCACTCGGCATGGCTGCAGTTCCAGACGCAGACGTCCGCCGCGTCAAGCTCGGGCAGCTCGCGGAGCATGGTGTCAACGTCGGTGTATCTGCGCTCGATTCCGAAAAGGTCGCCCGTTTCGTTAAGTCTTGATTCGTTAATGTCGCAGAGCGCGTAAATCTCTGCGTTTTCAACGCTTTTGTATGCCGTGATGTGGGCGTTGGCAATGTTGCCCGCGCCAATCATGGCGATTTTTACTTTACTCATAATTGTTCCTCCTATTATAATAATGCATTTTGTTAAGTTAAATGAAAGTTGAGACCTTGAACTCCTTATGGTATAATGGTTTTACCCCTAAAACCTATACCTCCCTGAAAATCAGAGAAAGGAGATCAAGATCTCATGGATAAAATTATACCAAATTGTTGCCCAAGATGCAACTCCAAAAAACTTTATAAATATGGCAAAGACAGATTTGGCAATCAAAAATATCAATGCCCTATTTGTAAACATCAATTTGCTCCTGATTCTCCAAAATCTTTTGAAAGCGCTAATTCTATGATTATGATGTTTGTATTCTTTTTCAATTTCATCAGACCTCATAGTTCCTTATCTAACCTTACACCTGCTCAGGTTGCCGGGTTGAAATATTCTAAGCGACAACAAAATTCTTTGTTACTTGTATCCTGATTTTCGCTTAGCTAATACTAAAATGGTCGCCCTGTGATTTGTCATAGGGCGTGCGTTAGCATGTTCATTTTTACCCTTGACTAATCACAGACGAGCATTTACAAGCTTTCAGGCGAAAATCTGTGATATTCTGTAAATTTGTTATGCCATTCTTTCATTTTTGCTTTACACTACCTTTTATATTTTTTCAATTTCAAATTCCACGCACACGGGATAATGGTCGGATAAATATATGCCCTCATCGCAATCATCCCATATATACACGGATTTCACACTGTTTTTTACAGACTCGGTTGCAAAAATATAATCTATTTTTACAGCCATTTTCCCCCAATTGTGAAATGTTACCGCTATTTTATCGGTAATCTCGTAAACCTTAAATTTATCGTAGTTTTTACAAAAACTTATTGTGTCGGAATCAGGTTCTGCATTAAAGTCGCCTGCAATTATTGTTGGCATATCATCAATTTGATTACGCTCTCCGGTGGTTTTAAATACCTGCTGGATTCCTTCAACTCTTGCCTCATCCGATATATGATCAAGATGTATATTCACTGCGCGGAACACTCTGCCTGTAACCATATCGCGAAGTTTTAAGGTAATACATATTCTTGGGCATTCACTTTGATTTTCATATCTTGAGCCGGCAACATAAGGCGTTGGACTTAGCCAATAGCTTTCAAATCCAAGCAACTGTATTCTTTCATTCAAAATTGCTGTGTACAAGCCCTCGCCTGTGTAATCATTCTCTCTGAAATGACCGATAAAGGTATACTCCGGCAACATCCTTTTCAAT
Source organism: uncultured Eubacteriales bacterium (assembly GCA_900552305.1). Lineage (GTDB taxonomy): Bacteria > Bacillota > Clostridia > Monoglobales > Monoglobaceae > UMGS1494. The sequence continues at coordinate 10,146 of URZD01000021.1, read as the reverse complement.
AGTTCAAGATGTTCCTGGCGCATCTCCTGAAACATAATCACGTCAGGCTTTTCCCGCATTATCTTTTCATAAACCATTCCCGCGCGATGAACAAAACCGTTTATGCCATCACCTTTCCATACACATCTGATGTTAAATGTAACAACCTTTAAATTCCTATCCATTATCTTTTCCCCTTATTAACGTTAATCTCACGGCTTTAATTATATACTACCGCGAACTATGTTTTTCTAAGATTATGTCCGCATTTCATCATAAAGCCCCATTGTTTTCATTTTTTCCTCCGCTATTCCAATAATGTAGCTTTAGTTTTCGCTTATTGTTTTTGTAAGAAAATCGTATGCGGTTTTGATGTCTGCCTCGGGGTTTTCGCCGACCTCGCGCTCGATTGTAAGGAAACCTCTGTAGCCGATTTCGTCAAGCGCTTTAAGGTAGCTCGGGAAGTCCACGCTGCCTGTGCCGAGGGGTACCTCCTCAAAGTATCTCTTGCCCTGTACCTCCTCGGGAATGGGGTGAACTACCTGATAGATATACTCCGGATTGCCGTCAAGCAGCTTTACGCCGTCCTTTGCGTGAGTGTGTACGATGTACTTTTTCAGTGTGTAGACCGCCTTTGTCGGGTCGTCGCCGGTTACCATTCTGAAGTTTGCGGGGTCAAGGTTTACCGCAACGCCGGTCGAGCCGAGAGAGTCAAGAAAGCCGCAGAGAACGTCTGCCGTTTCGGGACCCGTTTCGATTGCAAAGTGCGCGTTCATGCTGTCCGCATAGCGGGCAAGCTCAAAGCACGCCTCCTGCATGATTTTGTAACGGTCGTGGTTTTTGTCAGCCGGCACAACGCCGATATGGGTTGTAACGATGTCGGTTTCAAGGTCTTTTGCAAGGTCGATTATGCGCTTTGACTTCTCGATAAGCTCCGGGTTTAACTCTTTATTGCCAAAACCCATGCCAAGGTCGCCGCACAGCGCGGAGAATACAAGACCCGCGTCCTTAACCTCTGCAAGCAGCGCACGTCTTGCCGCCGCGTCAAGGTTTTCCGGGGAGTTCTCGCCCTGCGTGGCGTACATCTGTATGCCTCTTGCGCCGATTCCCGCCGCCTTTTTGATTGCCGTGCTTCTGTCCGTTCTGAAGGACTCAAGCATAGCGCCTATAGGAAAATTATACATATTTTTACCGCCTTTCGCCTGTAAATTTTATTTGCAATTTCTTTACTTGTATGTTACAATAACATCAGGCTGAAAACAATAGCTTTTTTTGACTTGTGCTAACACAATATTGCTTTTTGCGTTTTTGGGAGGTGTCACGCTGTGTCCGATTCGCTTTACGAGCCGCATATAATGGAGAATCCGGAGCTGCCGTTTATTCTGCACCGCGATTCAAGGCTGAGTACGGTAAATATGACGTATAACTGGCATATAAATATCGAGCTGCTTTACTGCACGGACGGCGAGGGGTACGTCACGGTTGACGACAAGGATATACCGTTTTGCCGCGGCAGCGTTGTTGTCGTAAACTCAAACAGGCTGCACAGGGTATGTTCCGAAGGCTCGGTGAGGTATAATGTGCTGATAATCGACCACAGGTTTTGCGCGGAAAACGGTGTTCCGACAGATGAGACGCTGTTTGAGGATTGTATCCGCGACGCGGAGCTTTGCCGTGATTTTGACAGGGTAATAAAGTGTTACGGCTTGCAGGGGAAAATCCGCACTGCGGCGGTGCGCCATGCCGTGCTCGGCTTGCTGATACGGCTTTACCGCGACCATTTTGTCGCCGAGGACGCAGCGCAGCAAAGCTCGGTCACGGTCGAGCGCATAAAGAGCGTTGTGCGGTATATTCGCCGGCATATTGCCGACGTGCTGACGCTTGACGAGATAGCGGCGTCTGCGGGGGTGAGCAAGTATCACCTTGCGCGGGAGTTCAAGCGGTTTTCGGGGCAAACGGTTTTTGAGCATATAAACGCAATACGGTGCAAGGAGGCAAAGCGGCTGATTGAAAGCGGAATGAGCGTTTCCGCGGCGGCGCTTTCGTGCGGGTTTGAAAATATGTCGTATTTTTCGCGAACATATAAAAAATATACGGGAACGCTGCCGTCGTCTGTCCGCGGGAGGGGGAGGAAGAACGGCGCGGCGGGGGAGTGACGGCTGCCGCGGGCGCGTTATATGGCGGCGGGGAGAGAAAATTGCCTGCTGCGGGCGCGGTGAATGACCGCGAAAAGGTACCCTCCGAATGTGCGCGGCGCACAAAGGACAAATAAAGACCGCACGCCGCGGGCGCACGGCATGGGCGGCGTAAGAAAAATATTTGGTACGGAAAAAGAGGTATTACATATGAAAAAGGGAGTTTTGAAATATCACGCGGCGGCGTTTTTTACGGTTTTTGTGTGGGGAATCACGTTTGTTTCCACAAAATATCTTGAAGGGGCGCTCTCGTCGCTTGAAATACTGTTTATAAGGTATATTATCGCGTATACAACGCTTTGGATTCTTTGCCCGGAGCGGCCGACCGTCTGCGGCGCAAAGCAGGAGGGGTATCTGTTCGCGGCGGCGCTTTCGGGCGCGGCTCTGTACCAGTATCTGGAGAACGTGGCGGTTGAATACACAAGTCCCGCAAGCGTATCGTTTATCACCGCGACTGCACCGATATTTACCGCGCTGCTTGCAAGCAGACTGCTGGGCGAAAAGCTTACGGCAAAGATTTTTATCGGTATGCTTATATCGCTTGTCGGCGTGTTTTTTATCTGCTTCGGAGATTCGCGGACGCTTGAAACGGGTCTTACAGGCGATGTGATTATATTTTTCAGTATTTGGCTGTGGGCGGTTTATTCGATTTTGGTTAAGAAAATTTCCGAATTCGGAATAAGCAGGTTTCAGGTGACGCGGCGGCTGTTTTTCTATTCTCTTGTCGTTATGCTGCCGTTTATGATTTTCGGGAATCACGGCGAAGCTTTGCGGCATCTGAAGAGTATAAGCATCGCGGGAAATCTGCTGTTCCTCGGCGTTTTTGCCTCGGCGATATGCTTTGCGGGGTGGAATATATCGGTCGAAAAGCTGGGCGCGACAACGACAAGCCGCTATCTTTTTCTTTCGCCGCTTGTGACGCTTGTCGCACAGTCGGTATATAACCGCAGCATTATTGGCGGCGCGGCGCTTGTCGGAATGGCTGTGACTCTTGTCGGAATCGCGGTTTCGGAGTTCAAATTCAAGCCGAAAACCGCCGAAAACGCGGCAAAAGAGAAAAAAGTTGCTTAAAAATCGAAAAAAAGTCGGAATTACTATTGACAAATCGGTTGGTATTGTGTATAATAAGTGTTGCTGACATTTCAGTTGAATTTATTTTCGGTTAAAAATTACGGGCGCATAGCTCAGCTGGGAGAGCATCTGCCTTACAAGCAGAGGGTCATAGGTTCGAGCCCTATTGTGCCCACCATTTTGTTTTAACCGCGTATATTCAGCGGAATGTCGCATATGTGGGCGCATAGCTCAGCTGGGAGAGCATCTGCCTTACAAGCAGAGGGTCATAGGTTCGAGCCCTATTGTGCCCACCACATTTTCTTTTATTTAGGGTTGTTATAATGGAATTAAATTTGTTACCTATTATAAACGCTGATGGGGAAAAGCTTGATATTGACGAAGAGCTTGATTTTTCCGACCGCAAGGAGGACGGCGTTATTTTTTTGTCGCCTGTCGAGGTATGCGGAAGGGTTGTCAATATCAGCGGAACGCTGGAGCTTACAGCTAAGGTGCGCACAAGGCTCGGTTTTAAATGTGACCGTTGCTGCGAGGATTTCACCTATGATATGTCGTTTGAGATGAGCGAACTTTTGAAGAAGGAAGCCGTGGGCGAGAGTGCGGAGAACGAAAATCCCGATATTATTTTCTTCACGGGAAACGGAATTGAGCTTGACGATGTTGTTGAAAACAACATATTCATGAATCTTCCCGCAAAGCGTTTGTGTAAGGCGGACTGTAAGGGACTTTGCCCCAAGTGCGGCAAAAATCTAAATTTCGGCGAGTGCGGCTGCGATACAAGGACGGCGGACCCGAGATTTGATATTTTGGACAGTTTTTTTAACGACTGAGTAGATTATGCAGGGATTCCCTGTTTTATAATAATTTGTTTGGAAAGAGGTGTACTGAAAATGGCAGTTCCAAAGAGAAAGACTTCTAAGGCAAGAAGAGATAAAAGAAGAGCAAACTGGAAGTTGGTTATTCCGGGAATGGTTGTATGTCCGCAGTGCGGAGATTACAAAATGCCTCACAGAGTTTGCAAGGCTTGCGGATATTATAACGGTAAAGAAGTTATAAAGGCAGAGGCGTAACGCTTGATTTGAAAAGGCAGTTCGGTATTCGCTTTATGAGTATCGCGCCTTGAAAATGGAGACGTAAAACTAATTTAGCTAAACGACAGGGATTGAGACTTTCGGGGTTTCAGTCCTTTTTGTTTTTGTAGGGCGAATTGGTCTGCCCGCCGTACAACTGTGCGGATATTTGCAAAATATCGGCGCGGAGGGCGTGACTATGTACGGAAAAGTGTGCGCGGATTGTCGTGTGACCGCAACGAAAACGCGCGCTGATTGCTGAAATGTGTACACGGATTGCGGCGCAAACATAACAAAAACGTGCGCGCGGATTGCCGCGCGACCTTGTTTTGATTGCTGCGTAACTCTATGCTAAAATGTGTGCGTGAATTGCGGTGCGAACGTAACAAAACTGTGTGCGCGGCATAATACCTTTATCTGAAAGCCGCAGTCGGGCTTGGCATATGCTTTCCGCTTAACCGAAAGGGAGTAATCCGAACTCCGATTTTGAGAGACGGATTTCCGTTTTCGCTGTGTTAAAATACTCGGCAATCCGACAAGGATTACCTCCGTTTTTGCCTTGCGCAACCAAAAATCCGTTCTCTCAAAATTCTGTGACCTGAAAAGGATAGAATTTTGAGCAGATTTTGGTGCGGAAGATGCAGCAAGGCTGACGCCTTGCAAAGATGACAAGCCGAAATATGCCGAAATTATGCCTTTTCAGGCGGGTTCGGATTATTCTCTTTCGGTTAACCGAGCAAAAGCTGCGCAATATATACGGCGAGCAGCATTCCGGTAAAATCCGCAAGCAGTGCGGATTTTACGGTATGGCGCAGCTGCTTTATTCCGACCGCGCCGAAGTATACCGCCACGGTATAAAACGTCGTTTCGGTCGAGCCCATCATGACCGACGCGATTTTGCCCTCCAAAGAGTCGGGACCGTGATTCTTTAAAATGTCGGTAACAAGCGCGATAGAGCCGCTGCCGGAGACGGGGCGCAGCAGCGCGAGCGGCAGCACGTCGGACGGCATACCTATCAGGTCGGTCAGCGGCTTTAAAAGCCGCGAAATAAGCTCCGGCGCGCCGGATGCGCGGAACATGGAAATCGCGACCATAAGACCGACAAGCGGCGCGATGATTCCGAACATACTTTCAAGTCCGTCACGCGCTCCCTCCGTGAAGCAGTCGTACACATTTATTCTTTTTGACATTCCGTAGGCAACTATGCCCGTAATCATCAGAGGCACCGCGATAACAGAGATAAACCTCATATTCTGCTCCGACCGCGCTTTTCAAAGAGCTTTGCGGCAAGCGTGCCGACAGTTACCGTGCATATACTGCAAATCCAGACGGGAATCACGATTTCGGTCGGATTTTTTGAGCCGTAAAGCTGCCGCAGCGCGATTACCGTGGCGGGGATAATCTGAATTGACGCAGTGTTCAGCACAACGAACATACACATTTCGTTTGTGGCGCGCCCTTTATGCGGGTTGATTTTGTCAAGCTCGCGCATTGCCTTGATTCCGAGCGGCGTCGCGGCGTTTCCCATGCCGAGAAGGTTTGCGACCATGTTCATGACTATCGCGCGGGCGGCGGCGGAGTCGGGGCGCAGCCGCGGAAAAAGTATCCGCGTAATCGGACGCAGACATTTTGCGAACACATCGCAAAGTCCCGAGCGTTCCGCAATCTTCGCAATTCCCGTCCAAAGGCACATAACGCCGAGAAGTCCGATGCACGTTTCCACAGCCGCAGCCGCGCCCTCCATTGCTCCCGCCGTGACTGCCTCGACATTGCCGCAGACAAGGGAGACGGCAAAGGATATAATTATCATTCCGCACCATATGTAATTCAGCAAAATAAAATCCCCTTTTTAAAGCTGTCTTAGGTTTGAAAAAATATCAACCCGACAAAAGCTGTTTTTTTACTTTATTATATTGACAAATTTTACCCGTATGATATAATGAAATCCGTATTACTATTATATTATTTGGAGGAATTATTATGCCGGTTGTTGATATGCCGCTTGAAGAAATGCGGAATTATATGGGAATGAACCCCAAACCCGCCGATTTTGACGAATTCTGGGACAGGTCGCTTGCGGAGATGCGCGCGCTTGACCCAAAGGTGGAGCTTGTTCCGTCAGATTTCACCTGTTCGTTTGCCGATTGTTTTGATATGTATTTTACGGGGACTTTTAATTCAAGGATTCATGCAAAGCTGTTACGCCCTAAGAAAATTGACGGACAGGCGCCCGCGCTGCTGCACTTTCACGGCTATTCGGGGTCAAGCCATTCGTGGATGGACTACCTTGGCTATGCTGCGTCGGGGTTTGTGGTTGCGGCTCTTGACTGCCGCGGTCAGGCGGGACTTTCCGAGGATAAATGCCCCGCGGCGGGAAACACCCTTTACGGCTTTATTACAAAAGGGTTGGTTGACGTACCCGAAAAGATGTATTACAGAAACCAGTTTCTTGATACCGCGCTGCTTGCGCGCATAGTCATGGATTTCCCCGAGGTTGACGAAACAAGGGTCGGCGCGTTTGGCGGAAGTCAGGGCGGCGGACTTACGGTTGCCTGCGCCGCGCTGGAGCCGCGTGTACGTTTTGCCGCGCCCACCTATCCGTTCCTCAGCGACTATAAGCGTACATGGGATATGGATTTGGACGTTGACGCATATAAGGATTTGCGCGAGTTCTTCCGTCAGCGCGACCCGCTCCACGAGAGGGAGAACGAATACTTCACAAAGCTCGGCTATACCGATATACAGTTCCTTGCGCCGAGGATAAAGGCAGAGGTAATGATGTTTACGGGACTTTTGGACAACATAGTTCCGCCGTCAACCCAGTTTGCGATGTATAATAAGATAACAAGCAAAAAGAGCGTGCATATTTATCCTGATTTCGGACACGAGGGTCTGCCGGAATCGGGAGAGATTACATATAAGTTCTTTACGGACAACCTTCTGTAGGCGCACGAAAGTCGCGAACGCAATATGGTTTAAACAGGCAAATTTCTGAAAATACTGCGTTAAAATGCTCGATAATACGACAAGTATTATCTGCGCTTTTGCCTTGTCTTTTGCAAAAATTTGTTCTGTTTAAACTCTTTGACCCTGTAAGCAAAAAATTATAATATTTTTATTCTTGGCAAACAAAGTACGACTGTCATCTTATTGGGTGAACATTCTAAAAGATTGTGATTTTTTGCTTACAGGGCATATTGGGTTCAACTCTCGTGTGCCAAGGGAATGTAAAAAAATCCCGGAACGCAAAAAGGTATTAACAAAAATAGCATAGCAAATATAACGTGTTAGAATACTTTATTTTGGTAAGAAAACCTCATTTTATTCGCTTTTCTAAAATTATATACCTTTTTGCTATGGACAAACCTCACCTCTTGGAGTACACTTGTACGCCTGCGGGTTCGGTTTGTCCATTCCGGAACATTTTTCCTATTCCCTGAATGTAAAAAAATCCCGGAACGCAAATGTTCAACAATTATTGTGAAAACCATTCATGTCACAACGCCCCCGCAGCGCTATACGCGCGGCGGGGGCGTTCTTCTTTATCTGCCTTCGATTTTATCTATGATTCCGATAAGCTCATGCGGCTCGGCTATTATCTCCGCCGCGTCGGCGGCTTCAAGCTCCGCGCGGTCGCGGAATCCCCAAAGCACGCCTACCGAATAAAGGCCCGCGTTTTTTGCAGTCTCCATATCCGTTGCCGTGTCGCCTATATAAAGGCACTCGTCCTTTGCGACGCTGAAGTGCCGCATAATCTCAAACACGCCGCTCGGGTCGGGTTTCAGCTTTACGCCCTCGCGCGCCGCAGCACAGGTCTATCAGGCTGTCGCCGAACAGCGCCTCAGAGATTTTTCCCGTTGTCGAATCCGGCTTGTTGGACAGTATCGCGATTTTTATTCCCCGCCTTTTTAGCTCGCGGAGCATATCGACTATGCCTTCATATGGCTCGGCAAGATACAAAAAGCCGTCGTCATAGGTCTTGTTATATTCGCAGCGCACTCCTTCGTAATCGGAATCCCTGCCGCCGACCTCATTCAGCATACGCCTTACCAAAATATCCGCGCCGTTGCCGACAAGCCTTTTATAGCGCTCGGTCGGGATTGCGGCATAGCCGAATTTTTTCAGCGCACCATTCGCAAAATGCGATATTGAGTTTATAGAATTTACAGTAGTTCCGTCCATATCAAAAATGCAAAGTTTAATCATGTTATCCTCCGTTTTTTAATCGTATATCTGTGATTATACACCTTTTATTTTCTTTGTCAAGCCGCATACGCGTTTTTACGGACTTTCGCATGAATATTCCGCGCCGCTGTCGAATAATATTTACTATCCGATTGAAAAATATAAAATGAAAGGCAAGGTATATGATGAGGAATATAACAAAAATAATTGTATCATTTATATTCTGTTTTGTGCAGCTGTCAGGTCCGATTGCGTATGCGGAGCTGTCGAGCCAGGTGAACGCAAAGGTTTCCGCACAGCTGGTCAACGCGCCGTCGGCGATACTCATGGAGCAGTCGAGCGGACAGGTGCTTTACGAGCTTGAGGCGGACAAAAAGCTGCCGATTGCAAGCGTTACAAAGAGCATGACGATGCTGCTTATAATGGAGGCTCTTGACTTCGGAAAAATCAAGTACACGGACATGGTGACAACAAGCGAACACGCGGCGTCCATGGGCGGCTCTCAGGTGTTTTTGGAGGTCGGCGAGCAGATGAGCGTGAATGATATGCTGAAGGCGATTGCGGTCGCGTCGGGAAATGACGCGGCGGTTGCCATGGCTGAATTTATCGCGGGAACAGAGCCTGCATTTGTCGAGATGATGAATAAGAGGGCGGCGGAGCTGGGGTGCAAGAATACGCATTTTATAAACTGCAACGGTCTTGACGAAACGGCTGAGCATTACAGCACAGCGCGGGATATAGCAATAATCTCCTGCGAGCTGCTTAAACACCCAAAAATTCAGGAGTACACCTCGATATGGATGGATACTCTTAGGGACGGCGCGTTCGGACTGTCGAACACAAACAAGCTGATACGCTTTTACAAGGGCGCGAATGGAATAAAAACAGGCTCGACCTCTACGGCTAAATACTGCCTTTCCGCGTCGGCAAAGCGCGACGGAATGCAGCTTGTGGCGGTTGTCCTCGGCGCGCCCACAACGGCGGACAGATTCGGCAGCGCGACAAGGCTTTTGGACTACGGCTTTGCGAATTACTCGGTTGTCAACTGCGCCGAGAAGGTTGGCAAGCTTGAGCCGCTGCCCGTAATCGGCGGCAAGGAGGACACGGTGTCAGCCGAGGCGGACAAGAGCGTGAATTTTATCGTAAAAAAGGGAAACTCGGATAAGGTAGAGTCCAAAACGACAATAGACGAGCCGCTGCGCGCGCCGATTAAGAAGGGTCAAAAAATCGGCGAGGCGACGCTCAGCGTGGGCGGCGAAAAGCTCGCGAAATGCGATATAAAAGCGACAACCGAGGTAAAGCGAATGGACGCTATAGAGATGTATGTGCGGCTGCTGCAAAAAATGCTGTGTATGTAGCAGGGGAGGATGTTTGCGGGATTATAACCTATGGGAAATTTTTATAAAGACCATGAAAAGCGGTTGGCAAATATAAAAATTTCAAACGGTTATTCTGAAACAAATATATTAAATATGAGGATATTTTCTGTAAAAGAGATTATCCTCTTTTTATGTGTAAAGCTTTTATGATTTTGCAAATAAATACAAAATCAGTTTTGGATACAGCATATACAGTAGGTTTAGGGGAAAGCTTAGAAGAGATGAAAAAAGGTTGTACCAATGGACAGCAATAGACGAATGTACCCG